>RKSH01000132.1 GCA_007570945.1 Gammaproteobacteria bacterium
GCGGTGCCTGTTCCCGTGGCGGGGGGGCCCCCGCATTATTCCGCCCCCCCCCCCCCATCGGCATCGTTATGCAAGATTTGACCGGAGGAGGGGCCGAGCGGGTGATGCTTACAGTTGCCGAGGGGCTGGCGGCGGCCGGGCACCGGGTTGACTTGGTTTTGCGCAACGCCAAGGGGGATCTCCTGCCGGCGGTGCGTGGTTTTGCGCGGGTTTGCTCTTTGCATGCGCGTAGCCGCCGGTGCCGGCGTGAGTTAAGCCGCGCAGTCTATCCATCGGTGCGCATCGCGCATTTTGGTCCGCGCTGGAGCCCGCTGTGGCTGTCAAGGTTGCGGCTGGCGGCGAAGCTTGCCGGCACCGCGGTGTCCGCGGCGTTGATTGATGCAAGGCAAGCGCACGATGTCCTCGCCGTCGCCGACTACATCCGCCGCGAACGGCCGCGGGCATTGCTTGCGAATCTGGCGGGCGGTGAAGTCGCGGCGTTACTCGGAGGCAAAGTCATGTCGCGCAACCCCGGGTGGTGGCCGCATTGCATGTCTCAGTGGCCGGCCGTCCTTCCCATGAGGCGCGCGTTGCCAGAATAATTTTGCCGTGGGCCGATTCTTATATTGCCGTCTCCGCCGGCGTGGCGGATGAGGCGGCGCGCACATGGCATCTTCCGCGCCGCAATATCAGCACGGTGTATAATCCGATCATGGTGCCGGATTCTTTGGCCGCTGAGCAGCCGTCACATGCGTGGTTTATGGAGCCCGGCGATGTCATTCTTGCCGCGGGCAGGCTGTTCGTGCAAAAAGATTTTCCCACTCTGCTGCGCGCTTTTGCCCGGTTGGCGAATCAAAAGTTGCGCCTGGTCATTGTCGGTGAGGGCGGTGAGCGCGGTGCGCTGGAAAATCTTGCAAGGGAGCTGGGCATTGCCGGGCGCGTGGATTTTCCGGGCTGGATTGCGAATCCGTTTGCGCTGATGTCTCGCGCGCGGCTTTTTGTCTTGTCCTCGCGCTACGAGGGGCTGAGCAATGTGCTGATAGAGGCGATGGCCTGTGGCTGCCCGGTGGTCAGCACCGATTGCCCGCACGGGCCGCGCGAGATTCTGGAAAACGGAAAATGGGGCGCACTGGTGCCGGTGGGCGACCATGCCGCGCTTGCCGCCGCCATGGAGGACGCGCTGCGGACGGAACCCGACCGTGATGCGTTGCGCAAGCGCGCGGAATTTTTCTCGGTGGAGCGGGCGGTGCGGGAATACGAAAAAATTCTGCTCGGCGATGAAAATGAAAGCGCGCCTGTGGGGTTATAAAAGGTCTTTGGCATCGGCATTGGGGTCGTGAAAAAACGCCGCCAGTTTTCTGTCCATGGATGCGGACAAATACGTCAACACGCCGCTCTGCGGGCAGTGGGTCAGTTCCCCCACTTTGCAGCCGTCGCTGCAAACAAACATGTCCACCCGCACAAATGAAAAAAACCGGCCAAGTTTCTCCGCCACCGCCAGCATTTCCTCCAGCGCGGGCGGTGGCGGGACGGATTCGCTGGAGGACGGTGCGACAAAACTGAACGGCAGTTTTTTCCATTGCGGGGAATAAAAATCCTGCCGGTGGTCGGTGAAGCGGCCGCTGTCCACCTGAATAAATTTCGCGGCGCCGCCGAAGCAGAAGATTTTGTAATCGTCAGGGAAAAGATTCCCCTCGCCGGGAATGAATTGCTCGACAATAATGCCCGGGCGGACATGCCGGTAGTTCCCCTCGCGGTCGCTGCGGTAGTGGCTTCTTTTCAGCCAATTTTTCAGCACTGCACGGTCAAACCGTTCGCCGGCATCCAGGCAGGCTTTGACCGGCCCGCTCAGGTGCGTGGGTTTGATGATGCAGGGAAAACGGTCAAGGCGCAAATCATCCACCTGTTTTTCCGTGCCGAGGGTTTGGTAAGTGGGGACGGTGTATTTTTCCCGGCGACGCCAGCGACAAATATTTTTGCATAGCGCTTGTCGGTCACAAACTGCCGCAGCGGGTCGTCCAACTCGCCGCCGAACATCCGCCGCAGATGTCCGCTGAAAGTTTGCCCTGCCGTGCCGCCGAGTTTGCGGGTTTGAATTTTTTTGTAAATAAAATCGCCGCGGCTGTTCTTCGGCAGAATTTTTCTGAGGGCACTTTGGAACATGGGAAAAGTATATCATGAATGCGGCGACAGCCTTACCGCCGCCGCAGCGCATGGGTGACGGCCGCGACAGTCCGCCACTTTCCCCCGCGCACCGCGTAGAAAAGAATTCGCCGCAGCGTCCGCCCGGCGACCCGGCGGTCGGCTTCGGTGGCCGCCAGGGTTTGCAGGCCGGTAATGATTTCCGCAGCAAGCTCAAGGCGGTTTTCCTTTAGCAGGCGGCGGCACTGGGCGCTTGCGTCGTTGATGCGGTGGGCTTTGATTTGCGAGGGCAGTTGCGCCACCAGCGGGAGCAGGGCGCGCGGGTCGCGGGCGGTTTCCACCGGGTCGGGTTCGCCGTTTTGCCTGGCCCAGGCCGACAGGATGGCGGCGGAGCCGCAGTGCCAGCGCAGCGCCTGGTCGCGGCTTGAGAGGTTGGCGGATTTTTTGTCCGGGGCGTATTGGCGGTAGCGGTAGAGCGGCGCGCCGTTCAGGTTTGCAAGACGGTGCTTTTCCGCAAGTCGAAACGACAAGTCAAAGTCTTGCAGCACGGTAAAGAAGGGGCGGTAAACCATTCCGCCGAATTCACTCGCCACTTTGGCGCGCAGCATCACCGTCTGGTTGGCCTGCACTATCACCCGGCGCACTTGCACCTCCAGCGGCAGGCCCGCATCCTGCAGCGGCGTCCTTTCACGTTGCACTTTGAGCACCCGGCCCTCCGCATCAATGAAAACGCAACGGCACGCGACCGCGGCGACGTCGGGATTGGCCTGCAGAAAGTCCGCTTGCCGCCGCAGACGGTCGGGCATTGACTCGTCGTCGCCATCCATCATTGCAATGAACCCGCCGCGGGCCAGTGCGATGCCGGCGTTGCGCGCGGCGGCCAGGCCGGCGTTTTGCCGGTGCAACACACGGATGCGCGCATCCTGTTTTTCATAATCGGCAATCACCGCGGCGGAACCGTCGGTGGAACCGTCATCCACGATGATGAGTTCCAGATCTTCCATGGTCTGCCGAAGGATGCTGTCAACCGCGGCGGCAAGGTACGGCAGGCCGTTGTACACCGCCATGACAACGCTGACGCCGGGCGCGGGCATTACTTTGAGCCGCCGCGCAGGCGCGCCCACGACAGAAAATAACGCGCGCGAATTTTTCGCCGCAGCGACGGTGCGACGCCGGGGTAGCCGTAAAAATCCTCGATGGACAAAATCGCGTCCACCACCTCGCGCACCTCGTGCAACTCCCGGCGGTTCGCGCAGGGATGGTGGCGGCGCCAGATGAAACGTCGCACGGCGCCGGCGGAAGGGTGAATGTTGAAACGCGCCAGGTGCTTTTGCGCGATTTTAATGTGGTTGGCGAGTCTGGTTTCGTTGTTCACGCCGCTGAGTTGGCGGCGGTGGCGGCGGTAGTGCAGGAGCGGCGTTTTCAGGTTGGCCATCACCACCGCCGGACAGGCGTCCACCCAGAACAGATAATCCTGCGCGCTCAGATAATCCTCGTTAAAAGTCAGGCGGTTTTTCCTCACCGTCGATGCGCGCATCATCACCGATGGATGGCACAGCGGCGGCCCGAGCAAAGGATGCGATTTAATTTCCCAGTTGCCCGGCGGCACGCGCCACAGACGTTCCTTGGTCTCGCTGAACATCACCGCGCGCGCGCCGGCAATGCCGACCGCGGGGTTTGCATCGAGAAATTCCTTTTGCGCGCCAAGCCGGGTCGCGGCGCAGATGTCGTCGGCATCCATGAGGGCAAGGTAAGACCCGGCCGCCTCACGCATTAGGTGGTTGCGGCAGTAACCGAGGCCGCGATTCCGCTCGTTGCGCAAAATGCGGATGCGCGAATCCTGCGCGGCCAAAGCGGCGATAATTGCACCGCTGTCATCGGTGGACCCGTCGTCCATTATCAGCAACTCAAAATCGCCGAAAGTTTGCCTCAGCACGCTGTCAACAGCCTCACCCACAAACGGCGCGGTGTTGAACACCGACATTAAAACGCTAATCTCAGGCGCGGACATAGGGCGGGATTGTAGTATGGAAATCGCGGGCGGCGCAGTTGAATTTATCCCGTCAGGCAAGAATCCAACGCCCGAAAAAATTCCTCAGCCGGGACGACTTCCACGCCATCGTCATGGAATTGGCGCGCGCCGAAGTGGGATTCGTTCAACTCAATCTCGCCGCGCATCGGCGCGTCTTGCTCGCAAAGCCACGCCATGCGCGCGCAACGCGGGGTTGATGGAAACGCGGCTCAAACGGGTCAAATCGGCGATTTGAGTGGCGTTTAAATCCGGCGCAAGCAGGCGCGCCATGTGCCGAAATTTCGTGTCCGAGATTCGAGAATGGAAAAAGTGGCGATTTGCCGTTGATAATCATCTCGCGCCGGTAACTCATTATGGTGGCACAGGGAGGCGCCTTTTTACTGCCAATTTCTTCTCTATGGCGGGAATTTCCCACCCGCGCTATAATCCCCACCCTTGAAACTCCCAACCGAGGTGCAACCATGCTTAGCGAAAAACAAATCCGCCAGTTCAACGAGCAGGGCTTTGTTGTGGAGCCGGGGGTGGTGTCGGAGGCGCTGCTTGCCGGGATGACCTCGCAACTGGATGAGTGGATTGAGGAAAGCAGATCGCATGAGCAGAATTTCGGGGCGATGAGTGATGGCAAGATGCGGTTTGATTTGCAGGTCGCGCAAGGCCCGGAGGAGCCCGGGCTGAGGCGGGGGGCGGATCCGGTTTGGCGGGCGCCGACGTACCGTGATGTTCTGTTGTCGGACTGCGCTGACGGTGCGGTG
>RKSH01000143.1 GCA_007570945.1 Gammaproteobacteria bacterium
CCCCCGGCCGCCGCGCCGCTGGATGCGGTAGTCGGCCACCGGCTGCGCTTTGGCGTAGCCGGCGTGCGAGAGCGTGACCACCACTTCCTCCTCGGCGATTAAATCCTCGGTGGACAAATCCAGGCGCGAGGCGACAATCTCAGTGCGGCGCTGGTCGGCGTAGCGCCGGCGCACATCTTCCAGGTCGCCGCGCACCACTTCGTTGAGCCGCTGCCGACGGTCCAAAATGTCGCGCAAGTCGGCGATTTTTGTCAGCACCTCGTCGTACTCGCGGTGGATTTTTTCCTGCTCCAGGCCGGTGAGGCGGTGCAGGCGCAAATCCAAAATCGCCTGCGCCTGAATTTCGGACAGGCGGTAGCCGTCTTTGACCAGGCCGAGTTGCGGTGCGGCGCCGTCACCCTCGCCCTCGCCTTTATCCCGCTGGGCGGCGGCGCGCTTCAGCATGGGCAGCACCACGCCCGGCGGCCAGGCGCGCTTGACCAGGGCGGCGCGGGCCGCGGCCGGGTTGGCCGCGGCCTTGATGACGGCGACCACCTGGTCGATGTTGCTGAGGGCCACCGCCTGGCCCTCCAGCACATGGGCGCGCTCGCGCGCCTTGCGCAAATCAAAAACCGTGGCGCGCGTCACCACCTCGCGGCGGTGGCGGATGAACTCGGCGATGATTTCCTTGAGCGTGAACAGGCGCGGCTGGTTGTCCACCAGCGCCACCATGTTGATGCCGAACACGGTTTCCAAGCGGGTCGCGCGGTACAAATTGTTGACCACCACATCGGCCGCCTCGCCGCGCTTCACCTCAATGTAAATGCGCATGCCGTCGCGGTCGGACTCGTCGCGCATGGCGGCGATGCCGGTGATGCGTTTTTCGCGCACCAGTTCGGAAATTTTTTCCACCAGCAGTTTTTTGTTCACCTGGTAGGGCAACTCACTGATGATGATGGCCTGGCGGCCGCTCTTGGTTTCCTCCACGGTCACCCGGCCGCGCACGTAAATTTTGCCGCGCCCGGTGCGGTAGGCGTCGTAGATGCCCTGGCTGCCGTTAATGATGCCGGCGGTGGGAAAGTCGGGGCCGGGCATGTGCCGCATCAACCCCTCCACGCCGATGTCCTCGTTGTCCATGTACGCCAGGCATGCATTCACCACCTCGTCCAGGTTGTGGGTGGGAATGTTGGTCGCCATGCCGACGGCGATGCCGGAGGAGCCGTTAACCAGCAGGTTGGGCATGCGCCCCGGCAGCACCAGCGGCTGCACCTCGGTGTCGTCGTAGTTGGGGCCGAAGTCGACGGTCTCCTTGTCAATGTCGGCCAACATCTCATGGGCGATGCGTTGCAGGCGAATCTCGGTGTAGCGCATCGCCGCCGGCGGGTCGCCGTCCACCGAGCCGAAATTTCCCTGTCCCTCCACCAGCGGGTAGCGCATGGAAAAATTCTGCGCCATGCGGACAATAGTGTCGTAAACCGCGGCGTCGCCGTGGGGATGGTATTTGCCGATGACATCGCCGGTGATGCGCGCCGATTTTTTGTACGGCTTGTTCCACTCGTTGCCGAGTTGAAACATCGCATACAAAACCCGCCGGTGCACCGGCTTCAGCCCGTCCCGCACATCCGGCAGCGCCCGCCCCACAATCACGCTCATGGCGTAATCCAGATACGACCTCCGCATCTCATGCTCAAGGTTGGCGGAGCCGGTTTCGCGGGCGATTTGATTCATTGTATTGCGGGGAGTTCAGGCGGGTTTAATGCGGGGAAATTTTAGCATTAAACCGAGTCACCAGAAGAGCCGCGGCCGCTTGAACAATCCGGACAAACAGGCGCGCCATGCCTTACAATTCCGGCAGTCACACGACACCGGCCACCGCCCCCGCCCGCTTATACTCTCCCCCATGCCCGCGACCATCATCACCGCCCGCTGGGTTATTCCGGTGGAACCGCCCGGCGTTGTGTGGGAAAACCACGCCGTGGTCATCGCCGACGGCCGCATCGCCGGCCTCGCCGATGCAAAAACCGCGCGGCGCAACTATCCCGATGCGCGGGTGGTGGAGCGGCCGCGGCATGCGCTGATCCCCGGGCTCATTAACGCGCACACCCATGCGCCCATGGCGCTAATGCGGGGGTTTGCCGATGACCTGCCGCTGCAAACGTGGCTGAAAGACCACATCTGGCCGGCCGAGGCGGCGCTGTGCGGACCGCAGATGGTGCGCGCCGGGACTGAACTTGCCTTGGCCGAAATGATTCGCGGCGGCGTGACCTGTTTTAACGACATGTATTTTTTCCCCGAAGTGGTGGCGGAAATTGCCGAGCAGGCCGGCATGCGCTGCTGTGTCGGTTTAATTGTCCTGGACTTTCCGACGGTGTGGGCGGCCGATGCCGACGACTACCTGAAAAAAGGAGCGGAGTTGCACGAGCGCCTGCGCGGTTCCGACCTGGTCACCACCGCCTTTGCGCCGCACGCGCCGTACACCGTTTCCGACAAGCCGCTCAAGCGGGTGCGCCTGCTGGCCGACGAGAAAGAGGTGCCGGTGCACATTCATGTGCACGAGACTGCGCAGGAGGTGGAGGAATCCATGGCGCGCTTCGGCATGCGGCCGCTGGAGCGGCTGGCGCAACTGGGGCTGCTGTCGCCGCGCCTGCTGGCGGTGCACATGACGCAACTGCTGCCGCAGGAAATTGAATCGGTGGCCGCGCACGGCGCCCATGTCCTGCACTGCCCCGAGTCCAACCTTAAACTTGCCGACGGCATCTGCCCGGCCGCCGCGCTGGATGCGGCCGGCGTCAACATCGCCCTCGGCACCGACAGCGCCGCCAGCAACAACGACATGGACATGCTCGGCGAGATGAAAACCGCCGCGCTGCTGGCCAAGGGCGGCAGCGACGACGCCCGCGCGCTGAGCGCCGCGACGGTGTTGCGGATGGCGACGCTGAACGGCGCCCGCGCCCTCGGCATTGACCGGTGCTGCGGCTCGCTGGAGGCCGGCAAAGACGCCGACCTCGCCGCCATCCACTTGCACGACCCCGGCACCGTGCCGCTTTACGACCCGGTGGCGCACATTGTCTACAGCGCCGGCCGCGAGCATGTCAGCGATGTGTGGGTGCGCGGCCGGCAATTAATGGAACAACGCCGGCTCACCACGCTGGAGGAGGACGCCATTCTGCGCGCGGCCGGGGAATGGGGCGGGAAATTCGCCGCCTTGCGAAAATCATGAACGACACAAACTTCGACCAGGAAGAGTTAAACAAGTTTGAGGCCGGCGCCTCACGCTGGTGGGATCCCGAGGGCGAGTTCAAGCCGTTGCACGACTTAAATCCGCTGCGGGTGGACTACATTCGGCGCAGCGTCACCGTCAGCGGCCGGCGGGTGCTGGATGTGGGTTGCGGCGGCGGCATTCTCAGCGAAAGTTTGGCCGCCCTCGGCGGTGAGGTCACCGGCATCGACCTCGCCGCCGGCCCCCTCGCCACCGCCCGCCTTCACCTTGCCGAAAGCGGCCTCAGCGTGGACTACCGCCAAACCGGCGCCGAGCGGCTGGCCGCCGAAAACCCCGGCGCCTACCACATCGTCACCTGCCTTGAGATGCTGGAACATGTCCCCGACCCGGCCGCGGTGGTCGCCGCCTGCGCGCAATTGGCCGCCGCCGGCGGCACGCTGTTTTTCTCCACACTCAACCGCAACCCCAAGTCATGGCTGTTCGCCATCGCCGGCGCCGAATATGTTTTGCAACTGCTGCCCAAGGGCACCCACGACTACAAAAAATTTATCCGCCCGTCGGAACTCGGCGAGTGGTGCGCCAAAGCCGGCCTCACCATCACCGGCCTCACCGGCGTCCACTACAACCCGTTGACGCGCCGCTACCGCCTTGGCCCGGGCGTCGATGTGAACTACCTGGTGCGCGCGGAGAAACGCCATGGCGCCTGAAGTCAAGGGCGTTCTCTTCGACCTGGACGGCACCCTCGCCGACACCGCTGGCGACATGGCCGGCGTGCTGAACGCCATGCTCGTGGAGCGCGGCAAGCCGCCACTTGCAGTCACCGACATGCGCAACCACGTCTCCCAGGGCAGCGCCGCCCTGCTGCATCTCGGCTTCGGGGTCACCGTCCACGATGACGGGTTCACGACCCTGCGCGACGATTTCCTGAACCGCTACCGCGACAATTTGTGCAACGCCACCGTTTTATTCGCCGGAGTCGCCAAAGTGCTCGATGCCCTGGACGCCAAAAGAATTCCGTGGGGAATTGTCACCAACAAACCCGGTTTCCTCACCGAGCCGCTTTTGGCCGCGTTGCAAATCAAGCGCCGCTGCGCGTGCATCATCAGCGGCGACACTTTCGCCGAGCGCAAGCCGCACCCGATGCCCATTCAACAGGCCTGCGCCGCCCTCGGTTGCGCGCCCGGCGAGGTGGTTTACGTCGGTGACGCCCACGGCGATGTCAAAGCCGCCCACGCCGCCGGCGCGCGCGCGGTGGTGGCGCTTTATGGTTACATCGACCCCGCCCGGCATAACCCGGACAAGTGGCGCGCCGACGGTTATGTGCGCACGCCGGACGAGTTGCCGGCGCTGCTGTTCGGCAACAGCGCGCGTCCGCCGAGTTAAACCGACTCCCACCGGCCGCTGTCGCACGAGCGCAGGATGGCGTCGATGACTTGGGCGGCGGCTAATGCGCGGGGGAAGCCGTTTTCGTCACCGCCCCCGTCACCATCACCGTGACCATCACCGGCGGCGGCGATGCGGCGGAGGAAGTCACGCAGTTCGATGACTTTGAGGTCCTCGTAGCCCAAGCCCACGGCCTCACCGGGGTTGAACGCCGCGTGCTCGGGATGCGCCTCGCCGGCGACGATGCGGGTGAAGCCG
>RKSH01000170.1 GCA_007570945.1 Gammaproteobacteria bacterium
GTGGGGCGGTTCAGGCGGCCTCTTTGAGGTGTTGCTGGGACGCCATGGGAGACAAAAAGCACCAAGGGTTGCGGCAGGCCAAAAAGTGATTTCACTGTTGTGTAAGTTGGCCGCCGTCGGTGTGGAAACGGTGGGGATGACGGCGAAGAGGAAAGAACAGCCGCCGCCGCGTGCGTGCTATATTCGGCGCGATGTTGTTTGGCGGAAACACCGTGATGCCGGATGCAAAGCGCATGCCGCCCGGCCGGGATGCGCCGATGGCCGTTGCCCCGGCGCATTTTGTGAACGGCAACCCGCTGGCGCCGCCGCATCCGCCGGGGATGCGGATGGCGATGTTCGGCATGGGCTGCTTCTGGGGCGCCGAGCGGATGTTTTGGGGGCGCGCCGGAGTGTTCGTCACCGCCGTCGGTTACGCCGGCGGCGGCACGAAAAACCCCACCTACCGCGAGGTATGCAGCGGCCGCACCGGCCACAACGAAGTGGTGCGCGTGGTGTTTGACCCGCGCGCCGTTCCATATGATGCGTTGCTGAAAATTTTCTGGGAATCCCACGACCCGACGCAGGGCATGCGGCAGGGCAATGATGTGGGAACACAGTACCGTTCGGGAATTTATTTTTACGGCGGTGAACAGGAAGCCGCCGCGCGGCGCGGAAAAGAAACCTACCAGAAAAACTTGTCGGCGCGCGGCCACGGCGCCATCACCACCGAAATCACCGCCGCGCCGGAGTTTTATTTTGCCGAGGACCACCACCAGCAGTACCTGGCAAAAAATCCCGGCGGCTACTGCGGACTCGGCGGCACCGGGGTTCGCCTGCAACCGGACTCAGGGTGACGGCGGTTTCGGCGGCGGCGCCTCAAGGGTTTCGGCGTCCACGGCGCTTGCGATTTCATCGGCGGCCGGCGCGCCGGCTTCGGGCAACTCCAGATTCAACTCCGATGCAATCTCGGCGATGTCGCGCATTTCTTTCAGCGGCGGCAAATCGCGCAGCGAGGCGAGGTTGAAGTAGGCGAGAAATTCGCGGGTGGTGCCGTAAAGCGCCGGGTGGCCGGGGACTTCTTTTTTGCCCACCACGCGCACCCAGCCACGGTCCTGCAGTACGCGCATGATGTCGGTGCTGACATTGACGCCGCGAATTTCCTCAATGTCGCCGCGGGTGACCGGCTGGCGGTAGGCGATGATGGAAAGGGTTTCCAGCAGCGCGCGCGAGTAGCGCGGCGGCCGCGCCTCGTTAAGTTTGCGCAGCCATGGCGCGTATTTTTCGCGGGTCTGCAAACGGTAGCCGTCGCCGACGCGGCGCAATTCCACGGCGCGGCCCTCGCATCCGCGCTGCAATTCCTCCACCGCCCCCAGCACCTGTTCGCGCGGCGGCCTGGCGTCGGCGGGGAACAGCGAGAGAATTTTCTGCACGCTCACCGGCCGCTCGGACACCAGCAGCACCGACTCGATGATGTTTTTCAGTTCGCTGTCCACGGTCCGCCCCGGCGTTCACACCGCGCGCAGGTGAATGGGCGAGAACGGCTCGTTCTGCACCACGGTTATCATGTTCTCGCGCAGCAACTCCAGCAGCGCGGACAAACTCACCACCAAACCCATGCGCCCCTCGGCGGCGGTGAACACTTGTTCAAAACGCAGAAACTTCGCCTCGCTGAGCTGGGCCAGAATTAAAGTCATGCGCTCGCGCACCGACAGCGCCTCGCGCCCCAGCACCAGGTCGCGGTTGCGCCGCGCCTGCTCCATGGCGTTGTGGTACGCATCCACCAGCGAGTCCAGATACACCCGCGGCGGCGGTGGCGCGGCGGCGGCGGCGGCGCCGGCCGCATATGCGATAAAAATGTCGCGCTCAAGGCGCGGCTTCTCGTTCAGTTTGCCGGCGGCGTCGCGGAAACGTTCATACTGCTGCAGCCGCCGCACCAGCGCCGCGCGCGGGTCCTCCTCTTCCTCCTCCCCGGTTTCCGGCTTGGGCAGCAGCATGCGCGATTTAATTTCGGTCAACATCGCCGCCATCACCAGGTATTCCGCCGCCAGGTCAAGGCGCAACGTGCGCATCAACTCCACATACTGCATGTACTGGCGCGTTATCTCGGCCACCGGAATGTCCAGAATGTCCAGGTTTTGCCTGCGAATCAGGTACAGCAGCAAATCCAGCGGCCCCTCGAAAGACTCCAGAAACACCTCCAGCGCCTCCGGCGGAATGTACAAATCCGGCGGCCACTCGGTCAGCACCTCGCCCCGCACCCGCGCACTGTCCGGCGGTGGCGGTGATTGCGGCGGCGGGACGATGCGCAGTTTCGGGCGCGGACTCATCTTCAGTGGTAATCGGTGCCGACGCTGTGGCGCACCTCTTCCATGGTCGCCTGGGCCACGGCGCGCGCGCGGTCGCAACCGTCGGCGATGATGCCGCGCAGGGCGGTGGGGTCTTCGGTGTACGGCTGGGCGCGGCGGTGAAACTCTTTCTGCTCGCGCAACACCTCGTCAATCAGCGGCTTCTTGCACTCCACGCAGCCGATGCCCGCGCTGCGGCAGCCTTCACCGGCCCAGGCCCTCACCTCGTCCGGTGAATACACCTTGTGCAACTCCCACACCGGGCACTTGTCCGGGTCGCCGGGGTCCTGGCGCCGCTTGCGCGCCGGGTCGGTGGGCATGGCTTTAATCCGGCCGGCCACGCTGTCGGCGTCGTCGCGCATGGCGATGGTGTTCTGGTAGGACTTGGACATCTTGCGCCCGTCCACGCCCGGCAGGCGCGGCGCCTGGGTCAGCAGGTGGCGCGGCTCCGGCAGAATCATCCGCCCGCCGCCCTCCGCATAACCGAACAGGCTCTCGCGGTCGCCGACGCTGATGTTCTGTTGCGCCTCCAGCAGCGCGCGCGCCTTGGCCAGCGCTTCGTGGTCGCCGCGCTCGGTGTAGGCGCGGCGCAACTCGGTGAACAAGCGCGCGCTCTTGCGGCCCATCTTGCGCACCGCGGCCTCGGCCTTGTTCTCAAAGTTGTCGCCGCGCCCGAAGATGTGGTTAAAGCGGCGCGCGATTTCCCGCGTCAACTCCACATGCGGCACCTGGTCCTCGCCCACCGGCACCGCGGTGGCGCGGTAAATGAGAATGTCGGCGCTTTGCAAAACCGGATAGCCGAGAAAACCGTGGGTGTCCAAATCGCGCTCGCGCAGCATCGTCTGCTGCTCCTTGAACGACGGCACCCGCTCAAGCCAGCCCAGCGGCGTCACCATGGACAGCAGCAACTGCAACTCGGCGTGCTCCAGAATCGCCGACTGAATAAACAACGTGGCCCGCGCCGGGTCAATGCCGGCGGCCAGCCAGTCGATGACCATCTGCCACACGTTTTCCGGCATGTCGCCGGCGTCTTCGTAATGGGTGGTGAGGGCGTGCCAGTCGGCGACAAAAAAGAAACTTTCGTATTGGTGCTGGAGTTCGGCCCAGTTTTTTAATACCCCGTGGTAATGGCCGAGGTGCAACCGTCCGGTGGGCCGCATTCCCGACAAAACCCGCTTAGGGTGTCCCGCTGCTGACATTTCTTCGCTTCAGTTTTTTTTCGCCGCCGCGGCCGAGTATAACACCCCGCCCAGCGGCCGGCATTTCTGCCCGGCCACCGCCGCCAGCAAATCCACGGCGCGGCCCTGGCCGGGAATGTGAATCTCCGGCGCAATCTCCACCAGCGGCGCCAGCACAAACCGCCGCCCGGCCATGCGCGGGTGCGGCAGGGTGAGGGTTGCGCCGGCGCACTGCACGCGGTCGTATAAAAGCAAATCCAAATCCAGCGCCCGCGGCCCGAAACGCGCGCCGCCGCGCACCCGCCCGGCCGCGGTTTCCATGCGCTGCAACTCGGCCAGCAATTGCGCCGGCGACAGCGTCGTCCGCACCCGGCACACCGCGTTCACGAAATCCGCCTGCCGCTCCATGCCAAGCGGCGCGCTCTCAAACAGTCTTGAGCATGCGTCCACCGTAATCCCATCCGCATCGGCGAGGACGGCAAGCGCATTCTCCAGCGCCGCGCGGCGGTCGCCGATATTGCCGCCCAAACCGACAAAAGCGGTGTGCGCTTTTTTCACTGGGGACTTTCCCCGCCCATGTTCACCCCCGCCGGCGCCGCCTGCGGCCGCGGAACTTGCGCTCCGGCGATGCAACCACCGCCGGCGGCGCCGCCTCCTGCGCCTCGGTCCAGAAACTTGCCGCCGCGCGAAGTTCACGTTCCGCCTCGGCGCGCAACAGCAGAAAATCGTAGGCCGCGCGAAAATACGGCTGCGCAATCACCGTCGCGGCGGCGGCGGCGGCCGGCGGATGTTCCAGCGTCTTCTGCAGAGCCCAAATGTCCTTCACCCGCCTGCACACATGGCGCGAGAGCGCGGTGAAACCGGCCTGCTCGGCCAGAACCCTGTCGGCGGCATGTTCAAAACGCGAGTCGCCGCCGCGGCCGCGCGATTTGCCCAGCGCAAGTTGCAGCGGCTCCCACAGCAGCACCACAAAAAGAAACGCCGCAATCACCGGCTTGCCCTGGCGAATGCGCAGGTCGGTGTTCTGCATCGCCGCCGGCACCACGCGCGCGGCAAAACCGCCGGGGCGGTTGCGCATGCAGCGCGAGGTCAGCGGCAGCAGTGAATCAAACAGCGGATACTCGCGCAGTCTTGCCATGATGCGCGCGGCGCCGCCGCTGTGCATCATTTTCACCATCTCGTCAAAGCGCCGCGGCGGCGGAATGGAATCCAGCAGGCCGCCCAGCGCATGAATCGGCCGCGCCGTTTCCGCCTCCATTTTCAAATCCAGCAGCGCCGCAAAGCGAATCGCCCGCAGCATCCGCACCGGGTCCTCCCGGTAGCGCACCGCCGGCTCGCCGATGCATCTCAGCACCCGCCGCTCCACGTCCTCCACCCCGTTCACATCGTCAATCACCTCGCCCGCCGCCGGGTCGAAGTACAGCGCGTTCACGGTGAAGTCGCGGCGCAGCGCGTCCTGTTCGCGGCTGCCGTAAACATTGTCCTCCAGAATCCGCCCGCTGCCGTCCGCCGCCAGCCGCCGCTCGGCGCCGCCCTTGCGGTAGGTGGACACCTCCACCGTGCCGCCTTTGGCGCGCACCATCACCAGCCGGAACCGCCGGCCGATTTTGCGCGCATGAAATTTCGGCGCGCGGCGGAACATGCGCACCGCCTCCTCCGGCGTGGCGTTGGTCACCACATCAAAATCCTTAGGCGCCCGGCCCAGCAGCAAATCGCGCACACAACCGCCCACCAGCAGGCCGTCGCAGCCCTCCTCGCGCAACCGCGCCGCCACCGCCAGGGCGGCGCGGCTGATTTTTTTTCGTCCGAGCAGGTGTTTGTGGCGGGCCGTGCGGCGGCGGGATTGGGCGCGTTTTGCGGACGGCATTGAATCTCATCAGGCAACTGAGCCCGCCGATGGTAGCATTTTCCCGGCGGCATGGTATTCTCCACCCGCCGCCGCGCTCCCTTCGTCTAGCGGTCAGGACGCCGGCCTCTCACGCCGGTAACGGGGGTTCGATTCCCCCAGGGAGCGCCATTCCTGCACCGTTTAGTCAGCCCCGGGGGTGATGTTTGCGGTGCAACTCCCGCAGCCGCAGCCGCGCCACATGAGTGTAGATTTGCGTGGTGGACAAATCGCGGTGGCCCAGAAGCGCCTGCACCGTTCGCAGGTCGGCGCCGTGGTTCAGCAGGTGGGTGGCAAAGGCGTGGCGCAGGGTGTGCGGCGACAGCGGTTTGGCAATGGCGGCGCGGCGGCCGTGGCGTTTAATCAGTTGCCAAAAGCCCTGCCGGCTTAGCGGCTTGGCGCGCGCGCTGAGAAACAAAAAATCACTCGCGCCGCCGCCCGCAAGTTGCGGACGGGCGTCGGCAAGATAGCGCCCAAGCCACTCCACCGCCTCCTCGCCCAAGGGCACCAACCGCTCGCGCCCGCCCTTGCCCGCCACCCGCACCACGCCGTCGCCGAGTTTCACCTCGCCGAAGCGCAGCCGCACCAACTCCGACACCCGCAGGCCGGTGGCGTACAGCGCCTCAAGCATGGCGCGGTCGCGCAGGCCCAGCCGGGTGCGGACATCGGGCGCGGCGAGGAGTTGCCCCACCTCGCCTTCTGACAAACTGTGCGGCAGGCCGCGGCCGGTTTTGGGCGCCTCCACATCCAGCGTCGGGTCGGCGCCGATTAAATTCTCGCGCAACGCCCAGCGGTAAAAACGTTTCAACGCCGACAACAGCCGCGCGCTGCTGCGCGGCCCGGCGTTGGCCCGGGCGCGCTCGGCAAGGTAGCGCATCACCTCGGCGCGCCCGGCGCCGAGCAACTGCAGCCGGCGGCGCGCCAGGTGGCGGGAAAAACCGCGCAAGTCGCCACGGTAGGCGTCCAGCGTGTTTTGGCTCAGGCCCGACTCAAGCCACAGCGCATCCAAAAATTGGTCCACGCACGCGCCGTCGCGCTCAGCCGCGGCCATGGTTTACTCGGCGGCTGGCGGCGGCGGCAGGTGCAGCTTTTCCAGGCGCCGCCGCAAACCGGCGCGCGCCGCAGGCTCTTTGACTCCGCGCAAAATGGATTCGTATACCAGCCGCGCATCGCCGGCCAGCCGCGCCGCCGCCAGCTCCTCGGCGGCGCGAAAGCGCGCGCTCTGCCCCCAGCGGTCCAGGCCCTCGTCCTTCATCATCGCCGAGCGCAAATACAACTCGGCAGCGCGGGCGTGGCGGCCGATGGCGGATTCGGACTGCGCGGTCCAATAAAGCAACTCGCGCCTCTGCTGCACCAAAGTGATGCGCGGCGCAATTTTTTCCATCAGGTTAAGCGCGGTTTCATGCTCCTCCACTTTCTGAAAATCAAAAATCACCTGCAGCACGCGGTCGATTTGTTTTTCGTCCAACGTCTCGGCATCGGCCACCGCTTGCGCCACCGCCTGCGCGGCGTGGGTGAAGTCGCCGCCGTAAACGCCGATTTGCGCGCGCCGCAGGTTCCAGTCCAGGGCCGCAACCTCCGGCGGCGGCGTCACCAGCCCGCGCAACAGCATGGTGGCGCGCTTCGGGTCGCCGGCGGCGACGGCGACCTCGGCCAGCTCGTAGCGGGCGACCAAGGGAATGTCGCCGGCGCCGCCCAAAGCATCACCCCCACCCTCGCCATAAAGCGCAAACGCAAGCCCGGCCCGCCCGGCCGCCGACAGCGAAAAAAGAAAATGGGTGTGCGCGGTGCGGCGCAGTTGTTGCTGCTCGGCGCGGCGAATCACATGCGCAAACATCGCCCGCGCCCCGGTGGGTGAGGTTTTGCGCTGCGCAAGCGCGGCGTCCAGCCACGGCGCATAATCGCCGTCCACCAAATACAGCACATTCGCATCCTGCACCGCCAGCCCCGAATACGCATCCAGCAGTTCGGCGACTCCGCCCGCCGCCAACGGCAGCGACTCCGGCGGCGCGTCCACCAGCAGCGCCATCTCCAGCGCCTCCACCCGCGCGGCAAAATCATTCTGCGCCAAAGCCGCCTCCGCCGTCACCAGCCACAGGTCGCGCCGCAGCGCGCTGTGCGCCGGCAGCCCCCCGCGCAGCGATTCGGCCTGCGCCGCCACCTCCTCCGGCGTGTAGGCCGCCGAGCGCAGCCGGCCCAGCAGCAGCATCGTCCGCGCCGCCGCCGACTGCAGCGCGGCCAGGTGCGCCACCGCCTCCTCGGCCTCGTCCGCCGCCAACAGCGCGCGGCCGGCCAGCAGGCTCCACGCCGTGTCGTCGGGGCGGTATTCCAGATGAAACCGCCGCACCGCGGCGCGCGCATCGGCGAATTTGCCCTCGCGGAGATAAGCGCGAATCACCGTCCGCCGCCAATCGGCCATTTGCACGGCGGCGTCCACGGCCGCGCCGTCTTCGGCGCCGGCCTCACTCTTCATCCAAATCAATTCGCGCAACTGCCGGCGGGCGGCGGCGCCGTCCCCATCTTGCAGCGCGGCCTCGGCGCGCCAGGTTCGCAACTCAAGTTTTTGTGCATCGCCAAGCCCGTCCGGCAACTCGCGCCAGCGCGCCAGCGCCTCGCCCCAGCGCCGCCGCAACTGCAGCACCTGCCACCGCTTGCGTTCCCAGTGCATCCATGCCGGGTGCTCAGCCGAAGGCGGCTGCGACTCGTCCACCAGCCGCTGCGCCAGCCCCGGCGCCCCGGCGCGAATCATTAAATCCGCCTCCGCCAGCCCCACCCGGCGCGGCGGTTCCTCCTGCGCGCCGGCCGGCGCCGGCAAAACCAAAACCGCCGCAAGAATCCACCATCGCGGAACAAACATGCGGCGATTGTAGCACTGCAACCGGTGGTTGCAGGGGCCGGGGCGGCGCTTGGACATGCGGAAACGGTGGCTGCAGTGGCTGAAACGATGGTTTGACATGCAAAAATGGCGGCCGCAGCGGCCGGAATGGCGGTTTGACTTGCAGGAACGGTGGTTGCAGCGGCGGCGTCACCATGAAAAGTCCAGAAACTTCGGCGGCGGCGGTTCCGGGCGGCGGGGCGGGGCCGGGTTCAGCGGGCGGCCGCGGACAATCTCGGCGTATTTTTTCACGTAGTTTTCCGCCATGTTGCGGGCGGAGAAAGTTTCCACCGCATGCCGGCGGCAGGTTTCCCGGTCAAAGCGGCCGGCCGCACCGATGGCCGAAATTAATTCGGCGGCGTTGGCGGACAAGACGCCGGTGCCATGGGTGACGATTTCGGGCAGCGCGCCGTACGGCGTGGCGAAAACCGGGCAGCCGCAGAACAAACTTTCAATCACCGCCAGCCCGAACGGCTCCCGCCACAGCACCGGAAAAATCAGCCCGCGCGAGCGGCTCATGACGGCGTATTTTGCGCGGTCGTCCACCTGGCCGGCGAAGCGCACGCGCGGGTCAAGGGTGAAGCGCACGCCCATGCGCAAATTAAACCGGCGGCCGCCGAGCACCTGCAGCCGCTGGCCGCTTTTGCGCGCCAGGCGAATCGCGCCGCGCACGTTTTTGCGGCGGAATGCGGCGTTGCCGAGAAAGTGAAAGTGCGCGCGCGGCCGCGCAAGGGAAAACGGCGGCATGGAATCCCAGTGCAGTCCGTTATGCACATAACATTCGGAGCCGAAACTTTGCGCATGCGCGCGCGAGACGAAAACCGTGTCGCGGTGGCATTCGGGGTAAGGATGCGACTCGGTGTGGCAGGTGTACAGGTGGGGGCGGCGGGTGCGGTGCGGGTGATGGTCGTGAAAGTGGACCAGGTCGGCGTCCGCCGGTACAAACGGGTCCACATCGGAGCCCACCGAGGAATCGGCGGCGACGATTTTTGCAAAAGAACATTGTTCCGCGCGCGCCGCCAGAAATGTCACCCGGTGCCCCAACTCCGCCAGGCCGCGGCCGAGGGCCCAAACCACGCGGTCGGTGGCGCCGTACTTCATCGCCGGGTGCCAGGAGTGGAAAGCGAGGACGACGTGCATCACGGTTCGGCCGGCGTTTTGCGGCTGAGAAAAACCGTCACCAAAGCCAGCGCGCCCAGAAATATGATAAGCGGCGCGCTGCCGTGGTTCACAAAAGGCGTGGCGCCGGTTCTAGGCTGCACGGTGCCGCGCAGAATTTGCGTTTGGAATTGCTGGCTGGCATTGGCGACGCCGCCGTCAAAATCAATGAGGGCGGACGGCCCGGTGTTGGCGGCGCGCGCCATGGGGCGGCCGGTTTCGCGCGCGCGCATTTGCGCCATCTGCAGGCGCTGGTGCGGGGCCAGGGAGTCGCCGAACCAGGCGTCCTCGCTGAGGTTGATTAAAAAATTCGCGGCCGGCAATGCGCGGCGGATTTGTTCCGGGAAAGCGTCCTCGTAGCAGATGGAAACCCCGGCGCGCGCGCCGGCGACGGTGAGCGGCTGTTGCGCGCCGCGCCAGGCTGAAAAGTTGGCCATGGGAATTTGCAGGTGCTCCAGCATGAAACGAAACAAGTCGCCGAACGGCAGGTATTCGCCGAACGGCACCAGATGCCGCTTGCGGTAAACCGCAAGGCCGGCCTGGGTGACGGCGGCGGCGCTGTTGTATTCGCTGCCGTCGGCGGCGCGCTCCAGAACGCCGAGCACGGTGTCGGCGCCGGCGGCGCGCAACCGCCGCCAGAAATCCTCCGGCGCCTGGTGCAAAAAACCGGGCACCGCCCCCTCCGGCCAAACCACCAGGTCGGCGCCGGCGGCGGCCTCGGCGTGCAGCGCGAGGTAATGCTCCCGCACCGTGTCCACCGCGCCGGGCGCCCACTTGTCGCGCAGTGCGACGTTGCCCTGGACGACGGCGACGCTAATCGGGGCGCCGGCCGGCGCGCTCCACTGCACGGCGCCGAGGGCGGCGGCGCCGGCGAGGATGGCGACGGCGGCGGCGAGGGCGGCGATGCGCTGACGGAAACCGCCGCGCGCCACGGTGGCCACGGCGCCGGCCAGCACCGCGGTGGCAAAGCCGGCGCCGTGCACGCCGCTGAGCGGGGCATAGTTGGCGAGCACGCCATCGGTGGCGGCGTAGCCCAGGCCAAGCCAGGGAAAGCCGGTGAACATCCACTCGCGCAGCCACTCAAACAGCGTCCACAACGCCGGCGCCGCCGCCAACATGCGCGGCGCGCGGCCGCCGGGCAGGATTGCGCTGAGCGCGCCGGCCGCCGCCGGATAGAGGGCCAGCAGCGCGACAAACACGGCGACGGTGAGGGCGGCGAGGGCGGCGTGCATGTTGCCGTAGTCGTGCAAACTGAAATAAATCCACGACACCCCGGCGCCGAACATGCCAATGCCGAAGGCAAAACCGGTGAACAGCCCGCGGCGTACGCCGCCGCCGTCCCACAACCAAAACAGCGCGGCCAAAACCGGCACCGCCAGCCAGCCGAAATTGAACGGCGCGAAAGCGGCGACGAAAGTCACGCCAAGCAGGCCGGCGCCGGCGGCCGGCAGCAGAACGGACCCGCGGCCGGGCGCGGCGGCGCGGTTCAGGGCGCGCCCCCGGCGGCCTGGGTACGCCGCGCGCGCAGCAGGTAAACGCGGCGGCTGTCGGCGTTCAGCACCTCAAACACAAAACCCGCCATGCCGATGGTCTCGCCGCGCTTCGGCACATGGCCGAAGGCGCGGGTGACCAGGCCGCCGATGGTGTCCAACTCATGGTCGCTGAATTTGGCGTCGAAATATTTGTTGAAGTCCGCGATGGGAATGTGCGCCTTGACCGTGAACTCGTCGCTGCCGCGCGGCAGAATCATGCCCTCCTCGTCAAAGTCGTGCTCGTCCTCAATGTCGCCGACAATTTGCTCCAGCACGTCCTCGATGGTGACCAGGCCCGAGGCGTCGCCGTACTCGTCCACCACGATGGCCATGTGGCTGCGCCCGGCGCGGAACTCGCCGAGCAGGACGTTAAGCCGCTTGCTCTCCGGAATGAACACCGGCGGGCGCAGCCAGTCGCGCAACTTGAAGCGGCGGCCGGCGCTGTCGTGAAAATGGCGCAGCAAGTCCTTGGCCAGGAAAATGCCGGCCACCTTGCCGGGCTCGCCATCCACCACCGGAAAGCGCGAGTGCGCCGACTGCACCAGCACCTCCAGCATTTTTTCCGGCGGCCAGTCCTTGCCGACCGTCACCATGTTCTTGCGCGGAATCATCACATCGCGCACGCGCAACTCGGACACCTGCAGCACGCGCTCGATGGTGTCGGCGGCCTCCTGGCCGATAACTTCGCCGGAGCGGCGCAGCAACTCCAGAAATTCTTCGCGGGTCTCCGGCTCATGGTGCATGCGCCTGGCGAGATTTTTAACCAGGACCCGCAGCGGCCTGGGAATTTTTCCGTTGTCGCTCATATTCGCGTAAAACCGCAACGGCGCAGAATTGCGCTTTCCAAGGTTTCCATTGTAGCCGCTTCGGCGTCGCCCTGGTGGTCGTAGCCGCACAGGTGCAGGACGCCGTGCACCACCAGATGCGCCCAATGCTCGGCCGGCGCGCGCCCCAGTTGCGCCGCCTCGCGCAGCGCCAGCGGCGCGCACAAAACGACATCGCCGAGGATGGCGGTGGCGGTGTGCGGCGGGTCCTCAAAAGGAAACGACAGTACATTGGTGGCCCGCGCCCGGCCGCGGTAGTCGCGGTTCAGCGATGCGCTTTCCGCCTCGTCCACAATGCGCAGCGTCACCTCGCCGCCGGCGCGGCCCACCTGGGCCAATGCGGCGCGCGCCCAGCGGCTTAAGGCGGCGGCGGCGGGCACCGGCGCGGCGGTGGCGGTCTGGACGGCAACGGTCACGACTGTTCCCCGGCGGCGTCACCGTCGTAGGCCTGGACAATTTTTCGCACCAGCGGATGGCGCACCACGTCGGCGGCGGTGAAGCGGGTGAAACTAATGCCCTCAATGCCGTCCAGCACCCGCGCGGCGTGCCTGAGTCCGGAGCGGACGCCGGCCGGCAGGTCGATTTGCGTCACATCGCCGGTGACCACCACCCGCGAGCCGAAGCCGGTGCGGGTGAGAAACATTTTCATCTGCTCCACCGTGGTGTTCTGCGCCTCGTCCAGGATGACAAAAGAATTGTTCAACGTGCGGCCGCGCATGTAGGCCAGCGGCGCCAGTTCAATGACGCCGCGCTCAAGCAGGCGCGCGACCTTGTCAAAGCCGAGCATTTCATACAGCGCATCGTACAGCGGGCGCAGGTACGGGTCCACTTTCTGGCCGATGTCGCCGGGCAGAAAACCCAGCCGCTCGCCGGCCTCCACCACCGGCCGCACCAGCAGGATGCGCTCGCACTCGCCCCCGACCAGGGCGCGCGCCGCGCTGGCCACGGCGAGGTAGGTTTTGCCGGTGCCGGCCGGGCCGATGCCGAAGTTAATGTCGTTGCCCTGGATGCGCGCCAGGTAGGCGCGCTGGCGCGGGGTCTGGCCGCCGATGCGGCCCTTGCGGGTGCGGATGGTGACGCCGACGTCGGCGGACTCGCCGCCGGCCATGTCGGTGAGCATCATGTGGATGCGCTGCGGGGCAATGGCGCCGCCGTCACCGCGGCCGGCGTCGCGGTACAGGCGCTGCAACAGGCGGCTGGCGTCGGCGGCGCGGCGGCGCTCGCCGTGGATGCTGAAATGGTGGCCATGCTGGGTGATGTGCACGCCGAGGTGGCTTTCGATTTGCTTGAGGTGGGCGTTAAACTGGCCGCACAGGCGGGCGAGACGGTCGTTGTCCGGCGGCAGCAGTTCCAATTCGGCGCTGGCTTGGTTCACAGAGTCGGCGAATCGCTCAAGCGGCGGCGGGAACGGCGGCTGCGGGTGCGGAAACGATGG
>RKSH01000013.1 GCA_007570945.1 Gammaproteobacteria bacterium
AGTTCAAGATGCCGATGGTCAAGGTAAACGCCACCGCCACCAGGACATAAATCCCGCCCAACATCAGGCCGTTGATGAGTTGTTGCTCTAACATGATTTTCCGCCGCTACTTTAACACGCCGGCCGATGCGCCCGGGTCACTCGCCGACAATCTTGCGCGTGATGTACCACTGCTGGGCGATGGAGAGAATGTTGTTGACCACCCAGTAGAGCACCAGCCCGGCCGGGAACCACAGGAACAGCACGGTGAACACCACCGGCATCGCCATCATGATGTTTTTCTGCATGGGATCCAGCGGCGCCGGGTTGAGAAACTGCTGCGCCACCATGGAGCCGCCCATGAGCAGCGGCAGCACGTAGTACGGATCCGGCAGCGACAGGTCGTCGAGCCACCAGATGAAATCGGCCTGGCGCAACTCCACGCTTTCCAGCAGCACCCAATACAGCGCGATGAACACCGGGATTTGCACCAGTATGGGCAGGCAGCCGCCGAGGGGGTTGATCTTTTCCTTTTT
Source organism: Gammaproteobacteria bacterium (assembly GCA_007570945.1). GTDB lineage: Bacteria > Pseudomonadota > Gammaproteobacteria > Arenicellales > Spongiicolonaceae > Spongiicolonus. The sequence continues at coordinate 516 of RKSH01000013.1, forward strand.
GTACAACTGCATCATTTCCTGGTTTAGTTTCTGCTTGTCGTCGCCGTAACGTTCGCGCAGGGTTTTCAGGCGCGGCTGGAATTTTTTCATCCGCGCCATGGATTTGTAACTGGCCGCCGACAGCGGAAAGAACAGCAGTTTAATCAGCAGCGTCAGCAGAATAATCGCGTAGCCCCAGTTGCCGCTGAGGCGGTGAATGCGCTCCAGCACCCAGAACAGCGGCGACGCCACCGGCGTCAGCCAGCCGTAGTCCACGGTCAGCAGCAGGCCCTCGGCGCCCTGTGCGCGCAGGCGCGCCTGCTCCTTGGGACCGATGAACACGGCGGTGCCAAGGACGCCCTCACCGCCGGCGGACAAGCGCAGCGGGGTGAGGGTTTTGTAGCCCAGGGTGTACTCGTTGGCGCCGCCGCTGGTCAGCACCTTGCTGTAGAGTTGGTGGCGGCCGTCCGGCGGCGGCAGCCAGGCGCCGACAAAATAATGCTGCAGCATGGCCGCCCAGCCGCCGGTGACATCGCGCGCCAGGTCGGCGCTTTGCATGTCGGCGAAATCCACTTTTTCATAGCGCTCCTCCTCGGTGTAGATGACGCCGCCGGTGTAACTGGGCAGGCCGCCGAAAAACCCCAGGCCGCCATCGTCCTCCGGCGGCGTGCGGCGGAACTGTGCGTACAAAAAACCCTCCCACGGCGCGGCGGCGGCGGCGATGCGGTGGGTAATGCCGATGCGGTAACTGTCGCGGCGGAACGAAAAAACCTTGGTGTGGCGGACGCCGTCAGTGGCGGTGTACACCAGCGGCACCTCCAACGCGTCATCGGCGTCACCGAGCCGGTAGTCGGCGGCGGCGGCGGCGTAGCGGGTGCGGTGGTTGGGGTAGTCGCCGCCGCGGCCGATGAGTCCGCTCTGGGCGATGTAGCGGTCGCCGCCGGCGCCGTCGCGCAGCAGGAGGAACGGGTCGTCCGGCGTGTCCACGCTCACCGGGTAGTCCAAAAGTGCAACCCGCCGGATGTCGCCGCCCACCGTGCTGATGGTGACCCGCAGCAGGTCGGTGGTGACGGTGACGGTGTCTTCGGTAACGGCGGGGGCGGCAACGGCGGCCGGCGCGCCGGGGGCGGTTGGTACAGTGTCGGAAACGGCTGCCTCCACCGGCGGCGCTTCCGGAACTTCGCCAGGCGGCAGTCCGGAAACGGTGGTGCCGGGGGCGGAGGTGACGGTGGCGGCCTCGTACCCGGCCTCAAATTCAAACCACGCCTGACTCAGCAGCAACAGCACCAACGCCAGACCGGCGAGCAAAATAAAACGCTGGATTTCCATGGGGGCGGAGCGGTGGTCTCAGGTTGCAGAATGGACGCCGGGCAGGGCCGAGCGGCGCGGGTGGCGGCGGATTAGGCGTCGCCAGTGTTGCCGCAGCTCGTCGCGGATGGCGGCGTTGTCCATTGCCGCGCAGGGCTTTTGCGCCACCACCACCAGGTCCACACAGCGGTCGCCGATATTGCCCTCACCCTCGCTGTGGCGGCGGAAAAATTCGCGCACTTGTCTTTTAATCCGGTTGCGGCCGGCGGCTTTGGCGTCCACCTTGCGCGACACGGCGATGCCGAGGCGGTCGCAATCGCCGTCATTGGGCCGGGCGTAAAAGCGCAGGCCGTCACCCCGGCTTTGCCACGGGCGTTTAAAAACAAAGCGGAAGCCGCGTCCCGTGAGCAGGCGGCGGTTTTTGCCGAATCGCTGTCCGGCGCCGGCGGCGACCGCCACCGTTACACGCTGAGCCGCGCCCGGCCGCGCGCCCGCCGCGCATTAATCACCGCCCGGCCGCCGCGCGTCCGCATGCGCGCCCGAAACCCGTGGGTTCGCTTGCGCTTAACCTGACTTGGCTGAAAAGTTCGTTTCATTCGGTATCACCGTGGGAAAAGCGCGATAGCGTATTGCGGCCTGGCGCGGTTGTCAAGTGAATTGCAAGCCGGACCAAAAACCACGGACGGCGGATGATGGCGCTGGCGGCCAAAGCAAACAAATTTTGTCGCCACCCTCACCGCCGATGGGGAGGCCGGAAAAAAATCTTCAGACTGGTGTGGAATTTAATTTTTCCGTGGAGTAGAGTGGACAAGGTCAGTCTATGATTACACAAACATAACCGCAAAGATAAAAGGTGGACGCAATGGAAAATTCGCAAACAGAAAAACTTTGGTATCTGTGCCAAGGTGAATTGCAGGAGGAACTTCCGGCGGAGAAATTTAATATGTGGATCCGCCCGTTGCAGTTGATGCGGGAGGAGGCTTCGTTGGTGTTGCTGGCGCCGAATTCTTTTGTGCGGGATGAAGTCAGTCAGCGATACTTTCCGCGGTTGTTAGAACTGGTGCGGCGGTTTGACGCGCCGGACACCGGGCTTAGTATTCGCATCGGCAACCTGGAGCAGCCGGCGGGAAACGGCGCATGCGCCGCCGGTGCAAGGGCAAAGTCAAACGGCGTCGGCAATGGCAAAGCCTCGCCCCCGCAAGCCGGCAGCGGATTAATCCGGGAATTCACCTTTGACAATTACGTGGAGGGAAAATCCAATGAAAGCGCGCGCGCGGCCGCCATGCATGTGGGGGAAAAGCCCGGCAAACACTACAACCCGTTGGTGATTTACGGCGGCACCGGCGTCGGCAAAACCCACCTGATGCATGCGGTGGGGCATTTAATTCTAAACGGCGGCTCGCAAAAACGGGTGATGTATGTGCACAGCGAACGTTTTATCGCCGACATGGTGGAGGCGATTCGCAATGGAACCATGCCGGGGTTTAAAAAGTATTACCGTTCATCGGATGTGCTTCTGCTGGATGACATTAACTTCTTCACCGACAAAAAACGCACACAGGAAGAGTTTTTTCACATCTTCAACAGTTTGAAAAACACCGGCAAACAGATTGTCGTCACCTGCGACTGTCTGCCCGCGGATATCCAGGGAATGGAAAGCCGCATTGTCTCGCGCCTGAACAACGGTTTTGTGGCGCTTGTGGATGTGCCGGATGTGGAAACGCGGGTGGCGATTTTGCACAAAAAAGCCGATGCGCTGGGGGTGGAACTTTCCGATGAGGTGGCGTTCCTGATTGCCGAACGTATTCGCTCCAATGTGCGTGAACTGGAAGGCGCGCTGAACCGCATTCACGCCAAGGCGAATTTCACCGGCACCACGGTGGATAAAAGGACCGCCGAGGAGGCGTTGGAAGACATTCTCACCCAGCACAACCGGCGGATTACCATTGAAAATATTCAGAAAAAAACCGCCGAATATTGTAGTATTCGGGTTGGCGACCTGCTGTCCAAGAGCAGAAAACGGCAGTTTGTCCGGCCACGCCAAATGGCGATGGCGATGGCGAAAGAGCAGACTGAAAAGAGTCTGCCTGAGATTGGCAAGTCTTTCGGCGGACGTGACCACAGCACAGTTCTTCACGCTTGCAAAAAAATCAAAGAACTAATGCGTGATGACCCGAAAATTCGGGAAGATTACGAAAATCTGCGAAGAAGAATCACCGGATAAGTCAGGAATAACCTGTGGATAACCAAGCAAGTTATCCACAAGCAAAGAAAACACCTGTTTTATCCTCCGACAATCCCAATAAACACACCAAGTTATCCACAGAGAAAAATCTCATAAGTTATTATTTAATAAAGACTTATTGAGATTTTCCCGCAACCGACATCCCTTATAAACACCAACAATCTTAACCTAAGGATTCACAATTATGAAACTCTCCATCAAACACAAAAAACTCGTCAAACCGCTTGCCTCCACCTGCAGCGTGGTGGAAAAGCGGCAGACGTTGCCCATTCTCTCCAATGTCCTGCTTCGTTTGGAGGGAGGCAGTCTTTCCCTGACCGGTTCGGATATGGAGGCGGAAATCACGGTCACCATTGACGGAGTTGAGGGTGATGATGGTGCCTGCACCGTCAATGCCCGCAAGTTGCTGGATATTTGCCGGGCGTTGCCGGAAAAGGCAAAAATTCAACTGGTCCCGCAAAAAGGCAAGGCCGAAGTCAAGGCGGATAAAAGCCGCTTTATCTTGCAGACCCTGCCGGCCAAGGAGTTCCCGAGTATGGAAAACGACACCTGGGAAAAAAGCATGACGGTGCCGCGGGGCAAGTTCAAGCGCCTGCTGGAATTAACCTCGTTTTCCATGGCCCAGCAGGATATTCGCTACTACCTGAACGGTCTTCTGCTGGAAATAGAGGATGGCAGGTTGCGTGCCGTCGCCACCAATGGTCACCGTCTTGCCAAAAGCGAGATGAAAATCAAGGG
>RKSH01000207.1 GCA_007570945.1 Gammaproteobacteria bacterium
TTTGCCGAGGGCCATGACCACGCGCCCCCAGTTGGCGTCGCCGCCGGCGATGGCGGTCTTGACCAGCGGCGAGTTGGCCACCGCCAGCGCCGCGCGCCGCGCCGCTGCGCCGCTGCGCGCGCCGCTGACCTCAACGCGGATTAATTTGGCCGCGCCCTCGCCGTCGCGCACCACCTGCACCGCCAGGTCGGCGCACACTTCGTTCAGCGCGCGCCTGAAATCGCCCAGCGCGGCGCCACCGGCCGCCTTGCGGCCTGCGGCCGCGGCGGTGGCGACTAACACCACGGTGTCGCTGGTGGAAGTGTCGCCGTCCACGGTGATGCAGTGAAACGACTGCTCCACCGCCGCGCGCAAACAAGCGCGCAGCGCGGCCGGGGCGATGGCGGCATCGGTGAACACGAAGGCCAGCATGGTGGCCATGTCGGGCGCCACCATGCCGGAGCCTTTGGCGATGCCGGCGATGTTGACCCGAGTGCCGGCCACGGTGGCGGTGGCGGCGGCGCCCTTGGCGAAGGTGTCGGTGGTGGTGATGGCGCGGGCGGCGGCGTGGAAATCGGCGGTGCGGGCGGTGGCGGCGACTCCCGGTACGGTGACAGTGAGTCCGGCGATGGCGGCGGTGATGTCGTCCACCGGCAGCGCCTCGCCGATGACGCCGGTGGAGGCGACCAACACCTCGCCCGGCGCGCAGCCGACGGCGGCGGCGGCGGCCCCGGCGGTGGCGGCGACCGCGCGCTCACCGGCGGCGCCGGTGAAAGCATTGGCGTTGCCGGCGTTGACCACCAAGGCGCGCGCGCGGCCGGCGGGCAGAACCTTTCTGCACCACAGCACCGGCGCGGCCGCGGTGGCGGACCGGGTCAGCACGCCGGCGATACAACTGCCGGCGGTGAAAGCGGCGAGCATCAAGTCGTCGCGCCGGTCGCCCGCCTTGCGCAACCCGGCGCGGGCGGTGGCGAGGGTGAGGCCGCCAATGGCCGGCATGGCCGGGAATTTTTTGGGGGCGAGGGGGGATTTTTTCATGGTTTTTTTGGCGTGAAAAAGGGATGCCACTCCCCATTGTCATTTTTGTATTCGGTGTTGTCCGGCAACCGCACCTGTCCGCGAAAAACCACTTTCACGAGAGCCCGCCCTTGACAGCGCGATTTCAGCGATTGTAATAGGTGAAGACAACGTTCGTGCGCGGGTCGATAAAGTGGGTCAGACACAGTTCGCGGCAATAAGACGGCAACATCACCCCGCCCCATGACACTGCTTAAACTTCTTCCCCGACCCGCACGGGCACGGTTCATTGCGGCCGATTTTGCGGCCGCGGCGGACAAAGGTTTGCGGCGGCGGTGACGGCCGCGTGCGCGGCGAGGGTGAAGTTCCGCCGGGGCGGGCAAAGGCCGGCGGCGGCGCCTCGCTTTGCGGGTGTACAAACTCCATGGACGCCGGCTGCCGCGACTGTTGCAACTCGGCCGCCGACTCGCCCTCGCGGGTCAGTTGCATGTGCGACAGCACGCGCACGGTGTCGCGGCGCACGCGCTCCAGCATCGCGGTGAACAACTCAAAGGACTCGCGCTTGTATTCCTGCTTCGGATTTTTTTGCGCATAGCCGCGCAGGTGGATGCCCTGGCGCAGGTGGTCCATGTTGGCCAGGTGTTCTTTCCACAGTTGGTCCAGCACATTCAGCGTCACCGCCTTCTCCACCCGCCGCCGCCCCTCCTCGGCCAGGGGCGCCAGCACGCGCTCAAAGTTTTGCTCCACCTCGGCGAGAATGCGCTTGCGCAGCGGCTCCTCGTGCAACTCCGGCTCGTCGCGCAGCCAGTCGCGCAGCGGAAGTTCAACGCCGAACTCCTCGCGCAGCATCGACTCAAGCGCCGCAATGTCCCACTGCTCCTCCAGTGACTGCGGCGGCAGCGCCTGGTCGATGACTTTGTTCACCACCGTCTCGCGCATGGTTTTAATGTTTTGCGAAATGTCCTCCACCTCCATCAGCGCGCTGCGCTCGCCGTACACCACCTTGCGCTGTTCGTTGGCGACATCGTCGTATTCCAGCAGCTGCTTGCGCATGTCAAAGTTGCGCCCCTCAACCTTGCGCTGCGCGTTTTCAATGGCGCGCGTCACCCACGGATGCTCGATGGCCTCGCCCTCTTCCATGCCGAGTTTTTCCATCAGTGTGGAAACTTTTTCCGAGCCGAAGATGCGCATCAGGTTGTCCTCCATGGAAAGGTAGAAGCGGCTTGCGCCGGGGTCGCCCTGGCGCCCGGAGCGGCCGCGCAATTGGTTGTCGACGCGGCGCGATTCGTGGCGCTCGGTGCTGAGCACATAGAGTCCGCCGGCCGCCACCACCGCGTCGTGGCGCGCCTGCCAGTCGTTGCGCAGCGCGGCGCGCTCCCGGTCGTCGTCGGCCGCCTCGGCCAGCTCCTTTTCCAGATTGCCGCCGAGCACAATGTCGGTGCCGCGCCCGGCCATGTTGGTGGCGATGGTGACGGCGCCGGGGCGGCCGGCCTGGGCGACGATTTGCGCCTCGCTCTCGTGGTGCTTGGCGTTCAGCACCGAGTGCCGCACGTTTTCCTCGCCCAGCAGGCGCGACAAATACTCGGAAACCTCAATGGACACGGTGCCCACCAGCACCGGCTGCGAGCGCGCCTGCCGCTCTTTGATGTCGGCGATGATGGCGCGGAATTTTTCGGCGGCGGTGCGGTAAACCAGGTCGGGCAAGTCGTCGCGCACCATTTTCATGTGCGTCGGAATCACCGCCACCTCAAGGCCGTAAATCTGCTGAAACTCGGCGGCCTCGGTGTCGGCGGTGCCGGTCATGCCGGCCAACGTCCGGTACAGGCGGAAGTAATTTTGAAAAGTGATGGAAGCCAGCGTCTGGTTTTCCTGGTTCACCTTTAACTTTTCCCGCGCCTCCACCGCCTGGTGCAGGCCTTCGGACCAGCGCCGGCCGGGCATCATGCGGCCGGTGAACTCGTCGATGATGACAATCTGGCCGTCCTTGACGATGTAGTCCACATCGCGCGAAAAAAGCGCATGCGCGCGCAGCGCGGCATTGAGGTGGTGCAACAGGCCGATGCTGTTCACGTCGTACAAACTCGCGTCGCCGTCCAGCAGGCCGGCCCCGGCCAGCAGTTGCTCGGCGCGCTCGTGGCCTTCCTCGGTGAGAAAAACCTGGCGGCTTTTTTCGTCCACCGAATAGTCGCCGGGGCCGTCCTCGGTCCGCTGCCGGGTGAGGCGCGGGACAATGTCGTTGATGCGGTGGTAAAGGTCGGTGCTCTCCTCGGCCGGGCCCGAGATAATCAGCGGCGTCCGCGCCTCGTCGATTAAAATGGAGTCCACCTCATCCACAACGGCGTAATGCAGTCCGCGCTGCACCCGTTGCGCGGCCGAGAAGGCCATGTTGTCGCGCAGGTAGTCAAAGCCGAATTCGTTGTTGGTGCCGTAGACAATGTCGGCGGCATAGGCCTGTTTTTTTTCCTCATGATTCTGGCCGGAGGCGACCACGCCGACGCTGAGGCCAAGAAAAGAATACACCGCGCCCATCCACTCGGCGTCGCGGCGCGCCAGGTAGTCGTTCACGGTGACGATGTGCACCGGCTCGCCCTTAAGTGCGTTCAGGTAGGCCGGCAGCGTCGCCACCAGGGTTTTGCCCTCGCCGGTTTTCATCTCGGCGATTTTTCCGCTGTGCAAAATCGCGCCGCCGACAATTTGCACGTCAAAGTGGCGCAGTTGCAGGGTGCGCCGCGCCGCCTCGCGCACCACCGCAAAAGCCTCCGGCATTAAATCCTCCAGCGGCTCGCCGCCGGCCGCGCGCTCTTTAAATTTTGGGGTGGCCGCCTGCAGTTGCGCATCGGCGTAATCGGCGAGGGTTTTTTCCAGCGCGTTCACCCGCTCCACCACCCGGCCGACGCGCCGCAACAGGCGCTGGTTTCTGCTGCCGAAAATGCGGGAAAGGAACGGGTTGCCGCTGCTCATTGCGCCTTATATTAAATTGGGAATAAGATGGGTGTGTTTCGCGCGGTGTGCCGCATGTGAGTGTCAGTGAAAAATCCTTTCGTCCGCTGAGTTTCTGGTTGCAGAAGTTTCTGCATAACCACCCGGCGCTCATGGCCGGCGCCCGCGAGCGGGAGGATTTGCGCGTCGCTTTCCGCCAGGTCGCCGACGCCGAAACCGCCGCCCACGCCGAGCCGCTGCGCATCCGCGACGGCGTGCTGCTGCTTCAAACCGCGTCGCCGGTGTGGGCCAGCCGCCTGCGCCACCGCCTGCCGACGCTGTTGCGGCAAATTAAAACCGCCGCCGCCGCCACGCCGCCGGTGGAGCAATCGCCGGCGCTGCGAAAAATCAGCCGCGTCCGCCAACTGCAAATTCAAATTCATCCCGAAGCCGGCCCGGCGGCGCAAGAGTAGCACAAAGCGCGCGCGGCGATGGTGCTATCTTAAGGCCGTGAAAACCCTCCTCTTAGGCGGCGTGCGCAGCGGCAAGAGCGCGTTGGCCGAGCGCATGGCGGCCGCGCGCGCGTTGCCGGTGACGGTGGTGGCGACAGCGCGCATGCCGGCCGACGCCGACGATGAAATGGCGCGCCGCATCGCCGCCCACCGCGCGCGCCGCCCGGCCGCGTGGCGCACGGTCGAGGAGCCGCTGCAGGTGGCGGCCGCATTAGCCGAACACGCGCGGCCCAAGAATTGCGTGGTGGTGGAATGCCTGACTTTATGGTTGACGAATGTTCTGCTGGAGTGCCCCGATA
>RKSH01000235.1 GCA_007570945.1 Gammaproteobacteria bacterium
GACTACGGCGCCAGCGCGGCGCTGGCGGTGCCCGGCGTGGTGCTTGGCATCGGTTATCTTCGCTCCTTTCATTCGCTCAACGTGCCGTTGGTGGACGAGCCGCTGGCATCGTGGTGGGTCATCATCGTTGTCGCGCTCGCCATCCGCCGCCTTCCATATGCGCTGCGCTCGTGCGTTGCGGCGCTGCACCAAATCAGCGTCATGCTGGAAGAGGCGGCGCAGAATCTCGGTTCCACGCGCGCCAAAACCCTGTGGCGCGTGACCGTGCCCTTGATGAGCGGCGGCATTCTGGCCGGCTTTGTCACCAGTTTCGCCACCGCATCGGTTGAGTTGTCGGCGACCATCATGCTGGTTTCATCAAAATCAGACGCGCCCCTCGCCTACGGCATATACGAGTTCATGCAATCCGCCGCCGGCCGTGGCCCGGGCGCCGCGCTGGGCATGATTGCGGTGGTCATTGTCGGGCTCGGCGCATATCTTTCACACCACATCATCGAGCGTTCCAACCGCATGCGCGCCTCCGCTGTGGCGGTCGCCGAGCAGGAGAAAACCTAATGCAAAACACTCCCGACGACCTGGTCATTGAAAACCTGAGCATCCGGTTTGGCGCCCTGCAAGTGCTGAACGGCATCAACCTGAACATCGCCGCCGGCGAGTTCTTCGCTTTTCTTGGCCCGTCCGGCTCCGGCAAGTCCACTTTGCTGCGCGCCATCGCCGGTTTCGGGCCGAAGCCGGCCGGGCGCATTCTAATCGGCGGTGATGACGTCACGGCGCTGCCGCCGTGGAACCGCAACGTCGGCATGGTGTTCCAAAGTTATGCGCTGTGGCCGCACCTCAGTGTTTTCAAGAATGTGGCATTCGGCCTGCACGAGCGCAAAGTTCCGAGGGACGAGATTCGCTCGCGCGTCAACGAGGCGCTGGAGATGGTCAACCTAAGCGGCTACGGAGAACGCCGGCCGGCGCAACTCTCCGGCGGGCAGCAGCAGCGCGTCGCCATCGCCAGAACGCTGGTGGTAAAACCGCGGGTGCTTCTGCTCGATGAACCGCTTTCCAACCTTGACGCGAATTTGCGCGTCAGAATGCGCGGCGACATCCGCGAACTCCAGCAGCGCCTCGGGCTCACCACGATTTTCGTCACCCACGACCAGGAAGAGGCCAACACCATCTGCGACCGCCTTGCGGTGCTCGATGGCGGCGTCTTGCAGCAGGTGGGCACGCCGGCTCGCCTCTACGACCAGCCCGGCAACCTGTTCGTGGCGCAATTCCTTGGCGCAACCAACGTTCTGCCGGTTCAGGTGGAGCGCGCCGAGGCGCCGGCGGTGCTGGTCACCGAAGCCGGCACCCGAATCAACTTCCCGGCGGCCGTCAGTGCCCGCCGGGGCGCGCTCATTTTCAGGCCGCAAAGCGTGCAAACAAGAAATGCGGACTCCGCCGCCGACGGGGCGGTGCACCTGAGCGGCCGTGTTAAAAATGTGGAATTCCTCGGCTCGCTCATCCGCTATGTCATCGCGGCTGAAAAGACCGCCATCCAAATCGAACAAAGTTACCGCCGGGGCGACCGCCAACTTGCACCCGATGCCAAAGTGGACCTCGCCATCACCACGGACCAAATGCAGTTTTTGCCGACGGAGCCATGATGGCCGGCCGACTCCGCCCTCACCCCCGGCGCCGGCAAAGGCCGAATGGAGCCTGTGACAGCCCTTGCACCGGGCCGGGGACGGGTGTAGAATTCGCCGCGCCCTGATTTGGAGGGTTTGAGAATGAAAACGACGACCTTTGTCAACAGCCGCAACGTGAGCCGCGAGTGGGTGGTGGTGGACGCCGCCGGAATGGTGCTCGGGCGGCTGGCGTCGGAGGTGGCGCGGCGGTTGCGAGGCAAGCACAAGGCGATTTACGCGCCGCATGTGGACACCGGCGACCACGTGGTGGTGGTCAACGCCGAGAAGGTGAGGGTCACCGGCGACAAGGAGCGCGCCAAGCATTACCACCGCCACAGCGGCCACCCCGGCGGCCTGCGCACCACCGACCTGCGGACGTTGCGCGCCCGCCACCCGACGCGCATCATTGAAAGCGCGGTGCGCGGCATGTTGCCGAAGACGCCCCTCGGCCGGGCGATGTTTCGCAAATTGCATGTCTACGCCGGCCCCGAACACCAACACGCGGCCCAGCAACCGAAACCGCTGGCCTTGGAGAACTAAGCATGGCTGAGCAAACTTTCATCGCCACCGGGCGGCGCAAGTCGTCCACCGCGCGGGTGTTCCTGACCCGGGGCGTCGGCAAAATCACCGTCAACGACGAGCCGCTGGACCGGTATTTCGGCCGCGAAACCGCGCGCATGATTGTGCGCCAGCCGCTTAGCGCCATTGACGGGCTGAGCAAGTTTGACATCAGCGTTAGCGTCAGCGGCGGCGGCGGCAGCGGCCAGGCCGGCGCCATTCGCCACGGCATCACCCGCGCCTTGCTGCGCCACGACGAAAACCTGCGCGGCGCGTTGCGCAAGGGCGGCTTCATCACCCGCGACGCGCGCGAAGTGGAGCGCAAAAAAGTCGGCCTGCACAAGGCGCGCAAGCGGTCGCAGTACTCCAAGCGCTAGGCGCCACAGGCGCGCGCCCGCGGCATGTTCCGCCATTGGGGAATCGTCTAACGGTAGGACAGCGGACTCTGACTCCGCCGGTCCAGGTTCGAATCCTGGTTCCCCAGCCACCATTCACGGCGCCCGCCGGCGCACCGCAATGAAACGCATCGGCATCATCGGCGGCACCGGCTACACCGGTGCCGAACTGCTCAGGATTCTCAGCGTCCACCCCGGCGCCCGGGTCACCATGGTCACCTCCCGCGAGCGCGACGGCGCCGCCGTCAGCGACGTGTTTCCCAGCCTGCGCGGCATCCTCGACCTGCGCTTCATCGATCCGGCCGATGCCGACTTCACCTCGTGCGCGGCGGTGTTCTGTGCCGCGCCCCACGGCGTCGCCATGACCCACGCGCGGAAAGTTCTGGACTCCGGCGCGGTGTTTCTGGACCTGTCCGCCGACTTTCGACTCCGCGATGCCGGCCAGTGGCAGAGCTGGTACGGGATGCCGCACACATGCCCTGAGTTGCTGGAGGAGGCGGTCTACGGCCTGCCGGAAGTGAACCGCGCGCAACTCCGGAACGCGCGGCTGGTGGCGTTGCCCGGGTGTTACCCGACGGCGGTGCAACTTGGGTTTCTGCCGCTGTTGAAAGAAGGCATGGCCGAGCCGCGCGGTCTAATCGCCGATGCCAAGTCCGGCGTCAGCGGCGCCGGTCGGCGCGCCGAAGCGGAATACAACCTGTGTGAGGCCGCGGAATCGTTCAAGGCCTACGCGCTCGGCGGCCACCGCCACCTGCCGGAAATTGTGCAGGGCCTGCGCGAGGCGGCCGGGACCGAGGTGGAGCTGCTGTTCGTGCCGCATCTGGCGCCCATGATTCGCGGCATTCACGCCACGTTGTATGCAAAATTACGCGCCGATGCGCCGGATGACCTGCAGAAAATTTACGAGGATTCCTACCGCGATGAACCGTTCGTGGACGTGATGCCGGCCGGCGCATGCCCCGACACCCGCACCGTGCGCGGCAGCAACATGTGCCGCATCGCCGTCCACCGCCCGGGCGACGGCGGCACCGCGGTCATCCTCGCCGTGGAGGACAACCTGGTCAAGGGCGCCGCCGGCCAGGCGGTGCAGGCTATGAACCTGGTCCTCGGCATGGACGAAACCGCCGGCCTGCAAAGCCCGGCCATGACGCCCTGATGGTATGCTTGGCGAAATGAACGCCGCGCCCCTCACCCTCAGCGCCGCCGCCGCCGGCCGGGTGAAAAATTTAATCGACGGCAAAAAAACCGCCGGTGAAAATTACCTGCGCGTGTATGTGCAGGGCGGCGGCTGTTCCGGTTTTCAGTACGGCTTCCAGTTGGACGACACCCGCAACGAGGACGATGTCGCGCTGGAGAAAGACGGCGTGACCATGTTGGTGGACAGCATCAGCCTGCAATACCTGGGCGGCGCCGAGGTGGACTTCAAGGACGACCTGATGGGCGCAAGGTTCACCGTGAACAACCCCAACGCCACCACCACCTGCGGCTGCGGGGCGTCGTTTGCGGCTTGACCCCCCGGAAAACCATGGCACAACCCAAAGGCGGAGCGTTGCGCGAGGAGGTTTACAACACCTATCTTGCACTGATTCTGCGCGAGGAATATCTGAACGCGGTTGAGGAACGCCGCACTCCGCGCGGCGGCCGCCCGGATGTGATGGTTGACTTGGACGGTTCGCGGGTTTTGATTGAGGCGAAATACCAATCCCAGGGGGCCAGGCAAGCGCTTTACGACCAGACGCAGGAACGCATGGAGCGGGACGCCAACCTTGCCGCCGTGGCCGAGGTGGTTTACCCGGCCGCCTTGCGCGCCGCCACTGTTCCCGACCGGGCGCTGCGCCAAAGCAATTTGGATTACCGCTTTCGGCTGCAAAAAGACGAGGGGGGGAAATGCAGAGAAGGGAGTTGGCAAAACTGGCAAACCGGAAAACCGGTCGATTTTGCCGATGCGCTTTACCGGTTGCGCGACAGTTTGGACACGCCCAAACGTTTGCAGGAAGCGGTGCAAATCATGACCGATGCGGTCGGCGACGCGGCACTGGAACTTGGCCTGCGCAAGGCTGATGGTGAACGCATCGCCGATATCGTGAACGTTCGC
>RKSH01000227.1 GCA_007570945.1 Gammaproteobacteria bacterium
GGACAACCACACCCGCGTGGAACACGCCGCGCCGCACTGCAACAGTTCCGAGTTGTACAAAAGCGTGCTCGGCGGCCGCGCGCGCAGCGTTTTTCACGGCCGCATTTTGGTGCGGCCCGGCGCCGTCAAAACCGACGCCTACCAAAGCAACCGCAACCTGCTGCTGTCGCCGGAGGCGCGCGCCGACAGCAAGCCGCAACTGGAAATTTACGCCGACGACGTACGCTGCTCGCACGGCGCCACCACCGGCCAACTGGACGGCGACGCGCTGTTTTACCTGCGCGCCCGCGGCATCGGCGGCGACCGTGCCCGCGCCATGTTGGTGATGGCCTTCGCCGCCGAGGTGCTGCGCGGCGTCACCGGCGATACAATGCGCCGTTACCTTGAGGGCGAGGCGCGCGCCAATTTGGACCGCGCCCTCGGTGGACAACTGCAATGAAAGCCGCGACCGCAACCGCAATCAAACCGCCGGCGGACTTCGCCGTGGAAAAAATCCGCGCCGACTTTCCGGCGCTGCACCAGAAAGTGCACGGCCGGCCGCTGGTCTACCTGGACAACGCGGCCAGCGCGCAGAAGCCGCAGGCCGTCATCGACGCCATCAGCGACTACTACCGCCGCGACCACGCCAATGTGCACCGCGGCGTGCACACCCTGAGCCAGCGCGCCACCGACGCCTACGAAGGCGCCCGCGAAAAGGTGCGCGCCTGGATTAACGCCGCCAGCAGTTGCGAGTGCATCTACGTGAGCGGCGCCACCGAGGGCGTCAACCTGGTGGCCCAGGCCTACGCCCGGCCGCGGCTGAAAAGCGGCGACGAGATTGTGGCCACCATTTCGGAACACCACTCCAACATTGTCCCGTGGCAGATGGTGTGCGAGCAGACCGGCGCCGTCCTGCGCGCCATTCCGGTGCAAGACAACGGCGAGTTGGACCTCCGCGCCGCCGCCGAGCTCATCGGCGGCCGCACCCGCATCGTCGCCTTCGGCCACATCTCCAACGCCCTCGGCACCGTCAACCCGGTGGCCGAACTCACCGCCATGGCGCGCGCCGCCGGGGCGGTGACGGTGGTGGACGGCGCCCAGGCCATGCCGCACCTGCGGGTGGACGTGCGCGCCCTGGACTGCGACTTCTACACTTTCTCCGGCCACAAGATGTACGGCCCCACCGGCAGCGGCATTCTGTACGGCAAGGAGGCGCTGCTCGACTCCATGGCGCCGTACCGCGGCGGCGGCGAGATGATTAAGTCGGTGAGTTTTGCGGGCACCGTCTACCACGACCTGCCGCACAAGTTTGAGGCCGGCACGCCGTTCATCGCCGGCGCCGTGGGCCTTGGCGCCACCGTGGACTACCTCGGCGGCATCGGCATGGAGCAAGTCGCCGCGCACGAGTCGGCGGTTCTGGACTACGCCCTGGCGCGCGCCGCCGACACCCCCGGCCTCACCGTCATCGGCCGCCCGCGCCAGCGCGCCGCCATTTTGTCGTTCACCATGGACGGCGTGCACCCGCACGACATCGGCACCGTGCTCGACCACGAAGGCGTCGCCGTCCGCACCGGCCACCACTGCGCGCAGCCGCTGATGCAGCGTTTCGGCATCGCCGCCACCGCGCGCGCCTCTTTCGGCATGTACAACACCCGCGCCGAAGTGGACGCGCTGTTCGCCGCTGTCGGCAAAGTGCGGGAGATGTTCTGATGTCCCACCTGCGCGAGCTGTACCAGGAGGTCATCTTTGACCACAACCGCAACCCGCACAACTTTGGCAAACTGCCAAACCCCGACCGCACGGTGCACGGCCACAACCCGCTGTGCGGCGACCAGTTGACGTTGTACTTGCAGGTGGACGCCGACGGCGCCATCCGCGACATTGCATTTGACGGCCACGGCTGCGCCATCTCGGTGGCCTCGGCCTCCATCATGACCGACCTGGTCAAGGGCGCCAGCGCGGCCGAGGCTTTGCTGTGGTTTGACAAGTTCCATGCCATGGTCACCGGCGGCGGTGATGGCGGCGGCGGCGAAGGCATGGAAAAACTTGCGGTGCTCGGCGGCGTCCGCCAATATCCCATGCGCGTCAAATGCGCGACGCTGCCGTGGCACACGTTGCAGGCCGCGTTGCGCGGCGGCGGCGCGACGGTGAGCACCGAATGAACCAGGACTACAGCGACAAACTTGCGCGGCGTTTTACCGAGGCCGGCCGCATTGACGTTGGCGGCGACAGTGGCGGCAACGGCGACGCCGGCCGCGACTCGCGGCCGCTTGCGCAAAAAATTGTGGAGGAAAGAATCGTGCAGGCGTTGAAAAGAATCTACGACCCGGAACTGCCGGTGAACATCTACGACCTCGGACTCATCTACCAGGTGCGGGTGGACGCCGCCGGCAGGGCCGACGTGCAGATGACCTTGACCACCCCCGGTTGCCCGGTGGCGCAGACTTTCCCCGGCATGGTGGAGTGTGCGGTGGCCGAGGTGGAGGGCGTGCGCGAGGCGCATGTGGAACTGGTGTGGGAGCCGCCGTGGACGCGGGAGCGCATGTCGGAGGCGGCGCAGTTTGAGTTGGGCCTGCTGTGAGCGAAAAGTGGACCGACGTGTGCGCCGCCGATGACGTCAAAGTCGGCCAGTGCATCGCCGTGCAGGTGGACGGCGAGCCGGTCATCGTCATCCGCACCGCCGCCGGCCATTTCGCGCTGGAGGACCAGTGCACCCACGACGGCGCCGAGTTGAACGACGGCGAGGTGGACGGCGACTCCATCGTCTGCGCCCGCCATGGCGCGCGGTTCTGCGTGCGCACCGGCGCCGTGCTGGAACCGCCGGCATATGAAGCGGTGGCGGTTTTTCCGGTCAAGGTGGAAAACGGCCGTGTCCTGGTCCGCGATGCGCGCTGGGACTGAGCGCGCGGCCGCCACGGCCAACGGCGGCCGCCACGTCGTCTTGGTCAGCCCCTACGAACTGGGCCGCCAGCCGTACGCCCTGGCTCATCCGGCGGCCCACCTGGTGCGCGCCGGCCACCGGGTGAGTTGCATCGACCTCAGCCTGCAGCCGCTGGAGGACCATCTCGCCGCCGATGCCGGCCTCATCGCCATCCACCTCGCCATGCACACCGCCACCCGCATCGCCGTGGATGCCCTGCCGAAAATCAAGGCCCGCGCCCCCGGCGCCGCCCTGTGCGCCTACGGCCTCTACGCCCCGATGAACGCCGCCCTGTTTCGTGAACTCGGCGTCCCTAACGTCTTCGGCACCGAGGCCGAGCGGGATTTGGCGCGCCTTGCCGGCGGTGAGGGTGAGGGTGAAGGCGGCGCCGGCGGGGGCGCCGATTTCCTGCTCCCCGACCGTTCATCGCTGCCGCCCCTCGGCGAATACGCATCGCTGATTCTTGCCGATGGCGCGAAAAAAGTCTGCGGCTTTGCCGAAACCACCTTCGGTTGCAAGCACATGTGCCGCCACTGCCCGGTGGTGCCGGTGTATGGCGGCCGGTTTCGCGCCATCCCGGCCGACCGGGTGCTGGCCGACATCGCGCAACAGGTGGACGCCGGCGCCGAACACATTTCTTTCGGCGACCCGGATTTTCTCAACGGTCCCACCCACGCCCGCCGCATCGTGCGCGCCATGGCGGAACAATTTCCCGGCCTCACTTTCGACGCCACGGTCAAAATTCAGCACCTGCTGCGCCACGCCGAGCTGCTGCCGGAGTTTGCGCGGGGCGGTTGTTTGTTCATCACCAGCGCGGTGGAATCTTTGGACGACGCAGTGTTGGAAAAACTTCTGAAAAACCACACCCGCGCCGATTTTGTGCGAGCGCATGAACTTTTGCGCGCCGCCGGCATCGCCCTGGCGCCGACCTTTATTCCGTTCACGCCCTGGACGACATTGCCCGGCTACCTTGAGTTGCTGCGCGCCATCGCCGGCCTGGGTTTGGTGCACAGCGTGCCGCCGGTGCAACTCAGCATCCGCCTGCTGGTCCCCGACGGCTCGCACCTGCTGCACATCCCCGGTTTCGCCCGCCGACTGCAGCCGTTCGACCGCCAAACCCTCGGCTGGCCGTGGCGCCATGCCGACCCGGCGGTGGATGGATTGTACGAATCAGTGCGCGCCTGGGTCGCGGAAAGCGAAGCGCGCAATGCAACCCGCAGGGAAATTTTCACCGGCATATGGCAACGCGCCTGCCACGCCGCCGGCCGCGACGAACCGCCCCCCGCCCTCAGCCAAGGCGACCTCCCCATCCCGCGCATGTCCGAAGCCTGGTACTGCTGCGCCGAGCCGGTGTGAGGCTTGGAACCCGCTTATCATCCGCAAGAGGCCGGAATGTAGAATCGGTCAAAAACACATTGCTGCCGGATTTAAGTACGTCGAATGCGAGTTTCTGTTTTACATTGGGCGATTGGTTCATCGACGGTTTCAGCTTTGAGGTCGTTCGGTTACGTTTCCCCGCCGGCTGCGCTATTCGGAATCTAATTCCTGCGAGGCGATGCCGTGCGCCAACAGATACTGTTTCATTCGTTCGATAAATCTATGACACTCGTCGTTGAGTTGCGTGGCTTTCTCGATTTCACCAGCCGCTTATCCATACACCGTCACCGCTTCTTCATCGACGGTTAACTGAAACGGATTGCCGTGGCGTTTGCGCTCGTCCCACACATCGCGCGTGTAGGTCATGATGGACGGCAACACTTCGCCGTGCGCGGCCAGGTCGTGCTGGTAGCCGAGGCGGCAA
>RKSH01000087.1 GCA_007570945.1 Gammaproteobacteria bacterium
CCAAACGCGGCGTCGCGCGCAAACCGCCGCGGCATAATCATTAGCCGTGTGGTATAATCGCCGCCGTTTTTCACTGCCGCCTGCGGTATCCGGCCATGCGTGACGCTGAGCAGAAACCCAATTCCAATCCCCCGACATCCATCCCCGAAATGCTCGAAACCGCGCGCGATTGTGCGCGGCGGGTTGATGAGATTTGGGGGCATCTTTGACTTCCCCGGCAAACAGGAGCGGCTGCTGGAAGTCGCGCGGCTGATGGAGGCGCCGGAGGTGTGGCGCGACCCGGAGCGCGCGCGCCAACTGGGGCTGGAGCGGGCGCGGCTGGAAAAGGTGGTGGCGCCGCTGAAGAAACTGCGCGCCGACAGCAACGATGCCATGGAAATGCTGGAGTTGCTGCGCCAGGAGGAGGACGCCGAGTCGCTGGCCGAGGTGGCCGAGGACTTGCGCCGTTGCCGCCGCGCGCTGGAGACGCTGGAGTTCAACCGCATGTTCAGCGGCGAGATGGACGAGGGGAACGCTTTCATCGACATCCAGGCCGGCTCCGGCGGCACCGAGGCGCAAGACTGGGCCAACATGCTGCTGCGCATGTATTTGCGCTGGGGCGATGCCCGCGGCTACCAAACGTCCATGGTGGAGTTGTCCGGCGGCGAGGTCGCCGGCATTAAGAGCGCCACCGTCAAGTTCACCGGACCCTACGCCTACGGCCGCCTGCGCACCGAGACCGGCGTGCACCGCCTGGTGCGCAAGTCGCCGTTTGACTCCGGCAACCGCCGCCACACCTCTTTCGCCTCGGTGTTCGCCTACCCGGAGGTGGACGACAGCGTGGCGGTGGAGGTCAACCCGGCCGACCTGCGCATCGACACCTACCGCGCCAGCGGCGCCGGCGGCCAGCATGTCAACCGTACCGACTCGGCGGTGCGCATCACCCACCAGCCCAGCGGCATCGTCGTCCAATGCCAGAGCGACCGTTCCCAGCACCGCAACAAGGCCGAGGCCATGGCCATGCTGCGCGCGCGGCTGTATGAGCGCGAGATGCAAAAACGCCGCGCCGAACAGCAGGCGCTGGAGGCGACCAAGGCCGACATCTCCTGGGGCAGCCAGATTCGCTCGTATATTTTGGACCAGTCGCGCATCAAAGACCTGCGCACCGGCGTGGAAACCGGCAACACCCAGGCGGTGCTGGACGGCGCGCTGGACCCGTTCATTGAAGCCAGCCTGAAAGCCGGCGTTTAAGGGAGCCGTTCCATGGAGCCGCAAAACGAACAGGAGGCCCGCCGCCGCCAAAAGTTGGCCGCCTGGCGCGATGCCGGCGACGCCTACCCCAACGACTTCCGCCCCACCCACCTTGCCGGCGGCCTGTTGCGCGACCACGGCGGCGACGACAATGCAACTTTGGAGCAAGCGGCGGTGACGGTCACGCTCGCCGGGCGGCTGATGGCGCGGCGGGTGATGGGCAAGGCGGCGTTTGCGCATCTGCAGGACCGCAGCGGGCGCATGCAATTGTTCATCCGCCGGCAGGATTTGCCCGCGGGCGATTACGACGGTTTGTTCAAGGACCTGGATATCGGCGACATCATCGGCATCGGCGGCGTGCTGTTTGTGACCAAAACCGGCGAGTTGTCGGTGCGCGTCAACAAGTTGCGGCTGCTGGTCAAGTCGCTGCGCCCGCTGCCGGAAAAGTTCCACGGCCTAAGCGATGCGGAGACCCGCCACCGCCGCCGCTACGTGGATTTAATCATCAACCGCTCCACCCGCGAATTGTTCCGCCGCCGCAGCGCCATCGTGGAACAGGTGCGGCGGTTCTTTTTGCGGCACGACTTTCTTGAGGTGGAGACGCCCATGATGCAGGCCATCCCCGGCGGCGCGCTGGCGCGGCCTTTCGTCACCCACCACAACGCGCTGGACATGCCGCTGTATTTGCGGGTGGCGCCGGAGTTGTACCTGAAGCGCCTGGTGGCCGGCGGCTTTGAGCGGGTGTTTGAAATCAACCGCAACTTCCGCAACGAAGGCGTCAGCGCGCGCCACAATCCGGAGTTCACCATGTTAGAGTTTTACCAGGCCTACGCCGACCACCGCGACCTGATGGATCTCAGCGAAGAATTATTGCGCGATTTAACCGGCGGCAGAACACTGCGCTACCAGGGCCGCGACATCAACTTCGCCCGCTTTGAGCGCATGACCTTGGCCGAGTCACTGCTGCGCCATAACCGTGAATTGAACGAGAAAGTTCTCGGTGACGCCGAACAACTGCGCGCCGCCGCCCGGCGCCTCGGCGTGGACGCCGCCGACGGCGACAGCCTCGGCGTGCTGCAGGAAAAGTTGTTTGAGAAAACCGTGGAACACCGGTTGCAGAACCCGACTTTCATCACCGCCTTCCCGGTGGAGGTGTCGCCGCTGTCGCGCCGCAGCGACAGTGACCCGGCGCTCAGCGACCGTTTTGAACTGTTCATCGCCGGCCTTGAGGTCGCCAACGGTTTTTCCGAGTTGAACGACCCGGAGGACCAGGCGGAGCGCTTTCGCCGCCAGGCGGAGCGCCAGGACAGCGGCGACGCCGAGGCCATGCACTTCGACGCCGACTACATCCGCGCGTTGGAATACGGCCTGCCGCCCACCGCCGGCGAAGGCATCGGCATCGACCGCTTGGTCATGCTACTCACCGACTCCGCCTCCATCCGCGATGTCCTCCTGTTCCCGCTAATGCGCCCGAGCGCGGCGGACGCCGGCTCATGATCCGCCCGCTGGAGTTGTTCATCGGCCTGCGCTACACCCGCGCGCGCCGCCGCAATCATTTTATCTCGTTCATCTCCACCGTCTCCATCCTCGGCGTCAGCATCGGCGTGTGGGCGTTGATTACGGTGCTGTCCATCATGAACGGCTTTGAGAAGGAATTGAAAGCGCGCATCCTGAGCGCCGCATCGCATGTCACGGTCAGTGCCGCCAGCGGCGGGGCGTTGGTTCGGTGGCGTGAACTGGCGCCCGTTTTGCAAGCCCATCCGCAGAGTGAGGCGGTCGCGCCTTTCGTACTGGGGCAGGGCATGGCCGGCGCCAACCGCAAGGCTGCCGGGGTGCTGGTGCGGGGCGTACTGCCGGCGGCCGAGGCCCAAGTCAGCGACGTGTTGGACGACATCAAAACCGGCGGCATCAACAGCCTCAGCCCCGGCGCTTTCCGCATCATCATCGGCCAGGAGTTGGCATGGCAACTGGGCCTCACCCTTGGCGACAAACTCACCCTGGTGACGCCCGGCGGCCAGGCCACCCCGGCCGGCGTTTTGCCGCGCCTGCGGCGGTTCACGGTCGGCGGCATTTTCCACCTCGGCATGTATGAATACGACAGCACCCTCACCTTCATCCACCTGGCCGACGCCGCAAAATTGTTCCGCACCGGCGACGGCGTCAGCGGCCTGCGCCTGCGCATCGCCGACCTGGACGATGCGCCAAGGGTGCGCGAGCAGTTGCGCGCCGACCCGGCCCTCGCCGGCGCCGCCGGCGGCGCGCTCCGGGTCAGCGACTGGACGCTGGAGCACCGTAATTTTTTCCGCGCGCTGCAAATCGAGCGGAGGGTGATGTTCATCATTCTGCTTTTGATTGTCGCCGTGGCCGCCTTCAACATCGTGTCCACTCTGGTCATGGTGGTCACCGACAAGCGCGCCGACATTGCCGTCCTGCGCACCCTCGGCATCTCGCCCCTGGGCGTGATGGGCGTGTTCATGGTGCAGGGCACCATCATCGGCGTGCTCGGCACCGTGGTTGGCGGCGCCCTGGGCGTTGCCAGCGCGCTTAATGTGGACACGGTGATTCCGTTTTTTGAGAATCTTTTCGGCCTCACCTTCTTCCCCGCCGACATTTACGTGGTCAGCCGCTTCCCCGGCGAGTTGCGCTGGCCCGATGTGGTGAAGATCACCGCCGCCTCTTTCACCCTTGGCTTTCTCGCCACTCTCTATCCGGCCTGGCGCGCCTCCCGGGTGCAGCCGGCCGAGGCCTTGCGCCACGAATGAACGCGCCGGTTCTGCAGTGCGAAAATCTGCGCAAGGAATTCCGCCAGGGCGACACGCGGGTGGAGGTGTTGCGCGGCGTCAACCTCAGCATCAAAGCCGGCCAGCAGGTGGCGGTGGTGGGCGCGTCGGGCAGCGGCAAGAGCACGTTGCTTCACCTGCTCGGCGGCCTGGACCGGCCCAGCGGCGGCGCGGTGCGCATTAACGGCAGGAATTTTTCCGCGCTCGGCGAGAAAGAACGCGGCGCGGTGCGCAACCGCGCGCTGGGTTTTGTCTACCAGTTCCACCACCTGCTGCCCGAATTCACCGCGCTGGAAAATGTCGCCATGCCGCTGTGGATTGCGCGCCGCGGCAAAGCCGCCGCCGCCCGCCGCCGCGCCGGGGAAATGCTGGCCAAAGTCAACCTGGGCCACCGCCTGCACCACAAGCCCGGCGAATTGTCCGGCGGTGAACGCCAGCGCACCGCCGTCGCCCGCGCGCTGGTCACAAACCCGGCCTGCGTCCTCGCCGACGAACCCACCGGCAACCTGGACCGCCGCACCGCCGCCCACGTCCGGCAACTCATGCGCGAGTTAAACCGCGGCCTCGGCACCGCCCTGGTCATCGTCACCCACGACGAAAAACTTGCCGCCGAAATGGAAACCGTGGTGCGAATGGAGGACGGCGTCTTGTCCACCGCCGGCTGAGCCG
>RKSH01000012.1 GCA_007570945.1 Gammaproteobacteria bacterium
CGGAACACGCGAACACCTGGCGCTTGCGCCAGTCCGTCTTTCGGGACGGGTGGTTTGACCCGTCCCGGGGGCCTGGCCGCCCCCCTGACGCAGTCGGCGTGTGCTGCGCGGCGGTTCCTGGAACAACAAACCGAGGAACCTCCGCTCCGCCAACCGCAACAGGAACACCGTCGGGAACCGCAACAACAATAACGGCTTCCGCGTCGCCCGTACGCTCGACGGCCTGAACCGGCGCCCTCAAGGGGGCGGCGGGCGTGCATGTGAGCGTCCAGGGGCGGTCATGATGAGAGCCTGGGCCGGCGCCCTCTTGCCCCGTCGCTGGCGGGGGAGGGTGTCATCCCTTGTCTGCGCCCGCATGAATCGGGTCTTGGCAAACAACCCGGCGATGAATGGCCTCCGCATCTCCGATGCAATCCGAAAACTTGACGACAACGTACAGAATTGACATGATTGACCTAAGCCGCCACCGTGGCATCCCAGTCGAAAGGCCGAATATGGCCGAATGTTTGGGGGGCCATAACGACATAGTTCCGCCGATGACTCACAAATCTCCCAACTTGGCACGCATCCTGCCCCTGATTCTCGCGCTACCGATTCTCACCGCCGCCCCGCCTCAAGCCCATCCGTCCACCGACCCGACCGCTGTCGAAGTACTGCAAGTGCGCGCCTACCGGCAGCAGAAATTGCAGGCCGTGGTCAGCGGCTTTGCGGTCAACGAACAGGGCGCGGTGCTGACTTCGGCGCACGCGTTGCGCCGCGCCGGGCGGCTCACCGTGACCTTGGGCGCGGGAAGCTCCGAGGTGGTGGCCGAGTTGGTGTGGCGCGATGAAGACAGCGACACTGCGCTGTTGAACGCCACCGGCATCGGCGCCGCGCCGCTGGTGTTCGCGGCCGGCGGGCTGGCCGCGGGGCGGCGGGTGAGCACGGCATGGCGCGCCGCCGATGGCCGGTTGCTGACCGCGCGTGGCGCGCTTGGCGTGGCCGACGCAGACGCGCCGTATCAGCACAACGCCATGGTCACCGCCGACGGCTACGGCGCGCCGTTGTTGGATGAATGCGGACGAGCGGTGGGCATGAACCGCCGCGCGCCGGGCGGCTGGTCGATCCTCGCGACGCGCGCGGCCGCCCCGGAAGGCGCGGTGTTCGCCACCGCCGCGCCGCAACTGTTGGCGTTGTTAGCGGCGAAGAGCGTGGCGTATCAGGCGCTCGCGGAGCCGTGCGAGTCGGCGGAAGAAGCGGCAGTCAGTTCGGCCGCCGAGGCGCGCGCCAAAGCCAGCGCGGCTGAGGGGGCCGCCGAAGACGCGCGCGCCCAGGCTGCAACCGCCGAGGAAGCGGCCGAGGCGGCGCGCGCCCATGCCAGTGCCGCCGAGCAAGCCGCGGCGCAGGCGCGCAGTGAAGCCGAGGATGCGCAGCAGCGCGCTGACTTGTCCGATGCCGAGAAGGCCGAGTTGCAGGCCGAACTGCAGCGCGCGGAGGAAGCGAAAGAGCAGGCGGCCGCGGATGCCCGGCGCGCGGCCGAGCAAGCCGCACAGCAGGCGGAAGCGGCGCAGGCGGCGGCCGAGGAAGCCGCCGCGGCCCGGCAAGTCGCGCAACAAACCGCGCAGAAGAATCGCCGCAACTTAATCATCGGCGTCGGCGTGGCCGGATTGTTGGCGCTGTTGGCGCTGCTCGTTTTCATCCGCCGCGGCCGCGCCGCGCGCCGGCGGGTGGCGGCGGCCGAGTCCAAGGCCGAAGAAGCCGCGCGCCAAGCGCAAGGCCCGGACCCGGGCAGCCGGCCGGGCTGGTCGTTTACCGTTATCGCCGATGATGCCGGCGGCGAAACCGCGGGGGATTTCGGCGATGAAATTGACGCGAAGGTCGCCGCGGTATCCGGTGACAAACTCGCCGCCGATTCCCCCGCCGAGGCAGCCGCGGATTTCTACCTCTCCGCCGCGCTGTTGCAAGCCGCAGCGCAAGGCGTGCGCATCGGCCGCAACCCGGAGTCCTGCGATGTTGTCGTGGCATCACCGGCCGTCTCGCGCGAACACTGTCGTATCTTTTTCGCTGACGGCCAACTGATGTTGGAAGATTTAAAGTCCGCCAACGGCACGCGCATCGGCGCGCGGCGATTGGAAGCGCATGCGCCGGCCGCAATCCAAGCCGGCGACCGCATCGCGCTCGGCGACATCGAATTCAAGGTCGTGTATGTGGCGTAAAACCGCCCAGAGTTGTCATGCCCATCTGTTATAATTCGACATCCGTAAACCACGCACCAAGCCTGAGGAACTTGATGCCATGAAACCGGACAAACCGATAATCGATATGTCGACTCTGCGCCGCGATTTGTATCTCGTGATGGGACTGCTGTTGGCTGACAAAGAAATCACAGAAGTGCCCAACATGACTGACTGGACGCAGACGTTCTACGAAAACGAAGTCGGCAGATTGATGCTCTGGGTGGCGACCGCAATGCGCGGTTTGCTGGACGGCATGGGGCGCCACAAAGAGTCTTTCAACAAAAAGCGTTGTGGGGAATACTGGCCCAGTTTTCCGGGTGGAAAAGAGCCGCTGACCTTTCGGCGGGCTTGCAATGCCGTGATTCACGCCGAGGAAATTCTGCCGTATAAGTCGCCGCGCAAAGACCCGAGCCCAAAACGGAAAACCAATGTCAAACAGGTGTATATTGACAGAATAACCGTGCGCAGCGCCAACAGAGGCAGGTATACTCGCGCGCATCTTGATATCATCAAGTTCGTGCAAATCGCCAACGCCATCATCAACTTTTCGCAGGAGGAGTCGACCCATGCCGACCTATAGAGATACCTACAAATACCACTTCAAAAAGGGCAACAAGATTGTCCATACCGGCGTTACCAATGATTTGGAGCGCCGTGAAGCGGAGCATCGTCAAGAGCCGGGCCTGAGCAGAGGGCATATCAAACAGGTGGGCTATCGCACCACCCGCGAGGCTGCGCTCGCGTGGGAGCGGGAGCAACTCAAGCGGCGCGGTTTGGCGACTTAGGGGTTGTTCCTGTGCCGGGGCCTGCGCCGTCGTCGCGTCGAGGTAAGTTTTCCGCCGCGGCGCGGCGCCGGCGACGGTTGCAGTTTGGCGCGGCGGCGTTGTGCGCGTCGCTGTCGGCGGTGATGGCCGGCGTTGCGCATGCCGACTTCGATGTCGCTCGAGTTGAGCAAAGCGTGGTGCGAATCGTCGCCGACCTTGGGGAGGAATACGGCACCGGTACCGGATTCGTGCTGAACGCGAACGGCGATGTCGCCACCAACTTTCATGTCATCGACGGCGCACGGCACATTAGTGTGTTGCGAAGCAACTCCACCGACTTGTTGCAGTCGACGGTGGTGTGGCAGTCGCCGGAATTGGATTTGGCGGTGTTGCGCGTGTCCGGCGCCGCGCTTACTCCCGCCACAATCGCCGCGCCGGTCGAAAAAATCGTCAAAGGCGCGCCAGTGTATGCGATGGGATTTCCGGCTCTGGCCGATGAGCACGGGACGGCTACGGACGCCACCGTCACAGACGGAATCGTCGGGCGGATTTTTACCGGTGCATGGCGCGGCGTGGTGCTACGGATTATCCAGCACTCGGCCGCCATCAACCCCGGCAACAGCGGAGGCCCGTTGTTCGATGCCTGCGGCCGGGTGGTGGGCATCAATACACAGGGCAGCGGCTCAGGGCGCATCATCCGCGATGGATCCGGCCGGGTGATTGACGTGATGGCCGGGCAAGGCGTGTTGTTTGCATCCGACATCAGCGAGCTGACGCGTGCGCTCGACGCGAAAGGCATTGCGTATCTTGCCGACAACGCCGCTTGCGAGTCGGCCGCGGCGAACATCGACGAGGAAGCCAGAGACAGCGCGCAACAAGCGCAAGGCGCGGCGGCGGACGCGCAGAGCCAAGCCTCGGAGGCCAGAGACAGTGCGCAGCAAGCCCAGGGTGCGGCGGCGGATGCGCGAAGTCAGGCGCAACACGCCGCGCAAATCGCGGCGGAGAACCGCCGGCGCATGCTGTGGTGGGGTGCGGCGATTGTTGTTGTCTTGTTGTTGATTTTCATGTTGGCATTGCGCCGGCCGCGCGAGCGTATCGTGCGGGTGGTGGAGGGTTACAGCCGCCGAATCATCGAGCGAGGCGGCGCATCAACCGGCGGGCACGAACAGCATGGTCGACCTGTTGGCGGCGCGAAAGGCGCAAAGAAATCGCATGCGCCGGGAGTGTTGTTGGTTGGATTTTCCGGCAACGGCCATCCTCTGCGCGTCAGCGTGGATGCGGACGCGCTGAACTCGGCGCCCATCGGAATCAGCATCGGGCGCGAACCGGCGTTGGTGGACATTCCGTTGAATGACGCGCAAATCTCCCGCCGCCATGCGCGGTTCTGCGCGCGCGGCGAGCATGCGTTGGTCGAGGATTTAAACTCGGCCAACGGCACGCGATTGAACGGCAAACGCATCAAGCCGTTTTGCCCGGCGGCGGTGCAGCCCGGCGATGCCTTGCGCTTGGGCAACATCGAGTTCACCGTCTCCGCGCTCGCATGAGCCATGAAAAAGCGCGGCCGCGACATCAACATCTTCAGCATGTCGGCGCTGGACTTGTTCGCCTCGGCGTTGGGCGCGTTTATTTTGTTGGGCGTGCTGCTGTTGCCGTATTTCCCCAACACCGGCGACTCACCGGA
>RKSH01000135.1 GCA_007570945.1 Gammaproteobacteria bacterium
GGGTATAACCCGGGGCGGGAGGCGGCCGCCCACCACTCGGCGCCGAGTGCGCCTGCTGACTTCTTGGAGGGGTTGCGGCCGGCGTTGGCGTCGAAACTGCCGCTCCAAGCCGGCAGCGCCGACAAGGCCCGCGATATGTTGCTGGGCGGGCTTGGCGTCGCTATCGACGATGCGCCCACCGCGAAACTCACGCCGGTCGGTTATGTGGTGATTGACCCGAAAAGGGCGCTCCACATCGTTGAGAAATTCGGCCACCACCGCGAGCGGTTTGCCAACCGCATTTTGCCGACGCTGGAAGAAGTGGACGAAGTGCGGGAAGTCTTTATCAAAGGCGAGAGGCGCTGGCGCTTTATCAAGGCGTGGACCGACGGCAAGGCCACGCTTGCCCTGACCGCCGAGACCGACGGCAAAGAGACGCTTTTCAACTTCTACCCGACGCGGTTGAAGGAAGTCAAAAAACTGCGCGAAGGCCGGCTGATATACCGCCGGCCGCCGGTGGGGGACGAGGAATGAGAAAGCGAGCACCGGCGCGGTACGCCACGGCTGTGACGCGGTGTGGAGGGCGCCTCTCGGGGGACGCCAACCACATGCCTACTCGGTCAACGAGCCCCGCCCCTGCGGAAGGCCCCACGCCGACGCTTGCCAATGCCAATGATACTCCCGCCGCGGCGGATGTCAAGCGCAAATTTCACACCGCCCCGGGCGACTGGAAAGCGCGCGATGCGTACTTCACCCGCCCGCATGTCGCGCGGCGAGTGTGGGCGTTGGCGCTGCGGCATTGTCGGGCGGAGGGTCTGGACCCGGGCGAGTTGCACTGGATTGAGCCGGCGGCGGGGGCGGGAGGGTGATGGATATGGTTGTCGCGGCGCGGAATAGAAACCTGATTAAAACGTTATTTTTCCGGCTATTTTTCGATCAATTAAAGAGTGGTTTTTCGTCAAAAATGCGCTAAAAATTCCCATCTTAAATGGAAATTCCGGGAATATTGGATCGCCCCATAACCCGCGCCAATACTACGATTTCGCCGAAAACGGCATTTCCGGCTCGTACAATTTCCCGCTCACCAGGCGGCGTTTTTGTGGTAGGATTTGCCGGCACCGCCGCGCCGGCAAGGGCAATTCCATGAGCCAAATCAAAAACCGCACCATTTTCACCCGCGACAATCTGGAAGTGATGCGCGGCATGGACGGCGACACGGTGGACCTGATTTACCTGGACCCGCCGTTCAACAAAAAAAAACAATTCCAAGCCCCCATCGGCAGCGAGGCGGCCGGCGCGACTTTCAAGGACTGGTGGGTGATGGACGACATCAAGGAGGAGTGGGTGCTGGAGTTGCGCCTGCACCATCTGTTCTACGCAAAGGACAAGGGGAATTACTTTAACAACATCGACACGCGCGAGCCTTATGTGCCGGACAGCAACTACGTTAAAAATCCGGAGTCCTACAAAGGCGGCGGCAAGCCAAACCCGCACGGCAAGCGCCGGCACGACGTGTGGCGGCTGCCTTCCATTAACAACATGGCAAAAGAGCGCACCGGTTATCCGACGCAAAAACCGCTGCGACTTTTGGAACAGATTATTCGCGCCAGCAGCAACGAGGACGGCCTGGTGCTGGACCCGTTCTGCGGCTGCGCCACCACCTGCGTGGCCGCCGAAATTCTGAACCGCCGCTGGATTGGCATCGACGTGGCGGAGCGGTCTTTAAGTTTGACCTGGAAGCGCATCAGCACCATCACCGACGACATGGTGGGCTACGCCGGCCAGCCGCTGGAGTTGAAAAGAAGCGACCTGCACAGCCGCACGGACATTCCCATTCGCACGGTGAAGGCCAAGCATTCCAAAAACATCAAAACAATTCTGTACGGCAAACAGGGCGGCCACTGCAATCTTTGCGACACTCACCTTGAGATGCGCCACCTGGAAATCGACCACATCGTCGGGCGGTCGTCGGGCGGGCAGGACGCCGAGGAGAATCTGCAGTTGCTGTGCGGCCACTGCAACCGCACCAAGGGCAACCGCACCCAGGCCGAGGCGCGCAAAATCATCAATGAGTTTTTGGACCTGCCGAAGAAGAAGCCCCGGCGCTGAGTGTGCCGCGCCGCCAAAGGCGCGGGAATTGGTGTGAAAACCTTCACCTGTGCTAAATTTAGGGGGAAAATCAAACGGAGCCTCCCATGACTGCAGAAAAAATTTATCCGGTGCCGGCGGCGGTTGCGGCTGCGGCGCATTTGGATGAGGAGAAATACCGCGCAATGTACCGGCGCTCGGTGGACGACCCGGAGGGGTTCTGGGCCGAGATGGCCGGGGCGTTTGTTTCCTGGTTTAAGCCGTGGGACACGGTGCTGGACTGCGATTACGGCCGGGCGCACATTCGCTGGTTTGCCGGGGCGTCGCTGAATGCGGCCTACAACTGCATTGACCGCCACCTTGAGGCGCGCGGCAATGCGCCGGCGATACTTTGGGAGGGCGACGATCCGGCGGTCGCCAAAACCCTGACCTACCGTGAACTGCACGCCGAGGTGTGCAAGTTTGCCAACGCGCTCAAGGCGCGCGGCGTCGGCAAGGGCGACCGCGTTTCCATTTACATGCCCATGGTGCCGGAGGCGGCGGTGGCCATGCTGGCATGCGCGCGCATCGGCGCGGTGCACTCGGTGGTGTTCGGCGGCTTCTCCCCGGAGTCGCTGAAAGACCGTATTTTGGATTCCGACTGCCGCGTGGTCATCACCGCCGACGAAGGCCCGCGCGGCGGCAAGCCGGTGCCGCTGAAAAAAAACGTGGACACCGCCCTCACCCACTGCCCGGCGGTGCACACGGTGTTCGTGCTGCGCCGCAGCGGCGGAAAAATCGCCTGGCGCGACAAACGCGATGTGTGGTGGCACGAGGCGGTGGCGGAGGTTTCCGCCGACTGCCCGGCGGAGGAAATGGACGCCGAGGATCCGCTGTTCATTTTGTACACCTCGGGCTCCACCGGCAAGCCCAAAGGCGTGCTGCACACCACCGGCGGCTACCTGCTATACGCCGCGCTCACCCACAAATATGTTTTTGACTACCACGATGGCGATGTCTACTGGTGCACCGCCGATGTGGGCTGGGTCACCGGCCACACCTACATCGTCTACGGCCCCCTCGCCAACGGCGCCGCCACGCTGATGTTCGAGGGCGTGCCGACGTGGCCCGACGGCAGCCGCTTCTGGCAAGTGGTGGACAAGCACGGCGTCAACATTTTTTACACCGCGCCCACCGCGCTGCGCGCGCTGATGAGTCTGGGCGACGGGCCGGTGAACAAAACCTCGCGCAGGAGTTTGAAACTCCTCGGCACCGTCGGCGAGCCCATCAACCCGGAGGCCTGGGAGTGGTATTACCGCGTGGTTGGCGAGGAGCGATGCCCGGTGGTGGACACCTGGTGGCAAACCGAGACCGGCGGCATTCTCATCACCCCGCTGCCCGGCGCCACCGCGCTGAAGCCGGGCTCGGCGGCGCGGCCGTTCTTCGGCGTGGTGCCGGAGATTCTCGGCGCCGACGGCAAGCCGCAGTCCGGCGCGGCCAGCGGTGCGCTGGTGATTGCGCGGCCGTGGCCGGGGCAAATGCGCACCGTCTACGGCGACCACCAGCGGTTTTTTGACACCTACTTCAAGGCCAACCCGGGCTACTACACCACCGGCGATGGCGCGCGCCGCGACGCCGACGGCTACTACTGGATCACCGGCCGCGTGGATGACGTGATTAACGTGTCCGGCCACCGGCTGGGCACCGCCGAGGTGGAAAGCGCGTTGGTGCTGCACGAGTCGGTGGCCGAGGCCGCGGTGGTGGGCTGCCCGCACGAAATCAAGGGTCAGGGCATCTATGCTTTCGTCACGCCCATGGTCGGCGTGGATTGGAGTGAACAGTTGCGCGGCGAGTTGGTGCAACTGGTGCGCAAGGAAATCGGCCCCATCGCCGCGCCGGATGTGATTCAATGCGCGCCGGCGTTGCCCAAAACGCGCTCGGGAAAAATCATGCGCCGCATTCTGCGCAAAATCGCCGCCGGCGAGCTGGACCAACTGGGCGACACCAGCACCCTGGCCGACCCGGCGGCGGTGGACGGTTTAATTGCCAACCGCGGGCAGAGCGGCTGAGGAAATCGGTGGTGGGCGATGCTGGGATTGAACCAGCGACCTCTGCCGTGTGAAAGCAGCGCTCTACCACTGAGCTAATCGCCCGCGCCAAGGCCGCGGCGCGCGGCGAGTATACTTTAATCCATGACAGTTGTCACCCGCTTCGCCCCCAGCCCCACCGGTTTTTTGCACATCGGCGGCGTACGCACGGCGCTGTTTAATTTTCTCTTTGCGCGCCGCCATGGGGGACGGTTTCTGCTGCGGGTGGAGGACACTGACCGCCGCCGGTCTACGCCGCAGGCGGTGAAGGCGATTGTGGACGGGCTGGCGTGGCTGGGGCTTGAGGGTGACGGCGAGACAATTTTCCAGAGCAGCCGCGGCGCGCGCTACCGTGAGGTGACCGCGGAGCTGCTGGAGCGAAAGCGCGCCTACCACTGCTGGTGTGGCCCTGAGGAACTTGCCGCCATGCGCGCCGCGCAAAAACAGCGCGGCGAAAAACCGCGCTACGACCGCCGCTGCCTAGGGCGCAAACCTCCGCCGGCCGGTGCCGGTGTTAAACCGGTGGTGAGGTTTCTGAACGAGGGCGACTTTGATGTCGCGTTCACCGATGCGGTGCACGGTGAAATTAAAATCAGCAACCGTGAACTGGACGACCTGGTCATTGCGCGCAGCGACGGCACGCCGACCTACAACTTCAGCGTGGTGGTGGACGACCGCGACATGGGCGCCACCCATGTCATTCGCGGCGACGACCACATCAACAACACCCCGCGCCAGATTAATCTGCTGCGCGCCCTGGGCGCGAAGCCGCCGGTTTACGCGCATCTGCCCATGATACTCGGCGCCGACGGCGCGCGCCTGTCCAAACGCCACGGCTCGGTGAGTGTTCTGGAATACCGCCGCCACGGCTACCTGCCGCAGGCGCTGTTGAATTATCTTGCGCGGCTCGGCTGGTCGCATGGCGACCGGGAAATTTTTTCCATGCCGGAGTTGTGCGAACTGTTCGATCTGGCGCGGGTGAACAAGGCGGCGGCGGCCTTTGACCCGGAAAAATTGCGCTGGCTGAACCAGCATTACATTAAAGAGAGCGCGCCCGAATCCATGGCGCCGGCCTTTGCCGCATGCTTGCGCGACGCCGGAGTCGGTGAGGCCCGCATTGCCCAGGGGCCGCCGTTGCCGCAGGTCATTGCCGTCCACCGTGAGCGTGCCGCCACCCTGGCCGAGATGGCCGGGCGCGCCAAATTTTATTTCACCGACAGCATCGCCGTGCCGCCGAATTTGGCCGAAAAATATTTCACCGCCGACGTCACCCCGGCTCTGGCCAAACTCGCCGCCGCCCTGGCCGCCACCGACTGGAACGCCGCCGCCATAACCGAAGCCATCACCGCCGCCGCCAACCGCCACAACCTGAAGTTCGGCCAACTCGCCCAGCCGCTCAGGGTCGCCGTCACCGGCGGCACCGTCTCGCCGCCCATCGACGCAACCCTGCAACTCCTCGGCCG
>RKSH01000114.1 GCA_007570945.1 Gammaproteobacteria bacterium
GCCGCCACGGCGAAAGTCACAACGCCGCCCGCGGCATCGGCGGCCGTGTTTTGGCGGGCGGTGTTGCCGGTGGCGGCGTCTCCAGAATTTTCGGCGTCAGGAAAATGAGCAACTCGGAACGCGCGTCGTAATGTTCGGATTTGCGGAACAGACGGCCGAGCACCGGGAGGTCGCCGAGGAACGGAACTTTGTAGGTGCGGTCGCGCTGTTCTTTCTGGTAGATGCCGCCGATAATCACCGTCTCGCCGTTGTTCAGCAGCACCTGCGTGTTAATTTGTTTGGTGTTGAGCGTGTCGGCGACGGTGTCGGAGAATGTGTCCTGGGTGATGAACACATCCAAAATCAGCCGCTCGTCCGGCGTGATGTGCGGCGTGACGGTGAGTCCGAGCACCGCTTTCTTGGTCACCACCCGGTTCTCGCCGAGCAGGCTGCCGCCGCCGCTGGTGGTGAACACGCGCTCCTGGCCCTGCTCAATGTGCGCTTGCTGCTGGTCGGCGGTGACCAGTTTGGGACTCGCAATCACCTGTCCGCGGCCCTCGGCCTGCAGCGCGCTGATTTCCAGACTGATTAAGTGACTTAGATGACGGCCGATGCGCAGGACGGAAAAAGCCGCGCTGGCCGCATCGGTGCTGCGCAGCGCACCGGCGCCGAGGTCGACGCTGAGGGCGTCGCCGGCATCGCCGAGGGCCGAGCCGGCGGGCAGGCCGTGGGCGCCGGCGGCCGACTCAATGCTGCCAGACAAGGCGGCGCCGCTGCGCCCGGGGCCGGCGTCGCGGTTGATTGCCTGTACGCCGAGGCGCGCGCCGAGGTTGCGGCTAAAGTCGCCGCCGGCCTCCACGATGCGCGTTTCAATTAAGACCTGTGGCACCGGGCGGTCCAGTTGCGCCAGCAGTTTTTTCACCTCGCGGATTTTTTGCGCGGTGTCCTGAATCAGCAGACTGTTGGTGCGCCGGTCGACGCTGACGCTGCCGCGCGCCGACAGCAGCGAGTTGCTCTCGGTGCGCACCTCGCCGATGCTGATGCTGCCGAACGGCTGCGCGCGCACGCCGGAATCCACCGCGCGCACCGACTTCAGCAGCGCGGCCAGGTCGGCGGCGCGCGCGTAGTGCACCGCCACCAGTTCCGACACCAGCGGCGCAAGTTCACGCCGGCTGCGCGCGCTGCTCAAGCGGCGCTGCTCGGCGGCGGCCAGGTCGGCGGCCGGCGCCACCCACACCACATCGCCCTCGCGGCGGTGCGCCAAGTTGGCCGCGCGCAAAACCAGGTCCAGCGCCTGCTCCCACGGCACCCCGCTCAGGCTGAGCGTCAGCGATGCGTCGACTCCGGCGGCGGCGACAAAATTCAGGCCGGTGAGCTCGGCGAATTGTTCCAGCACCAGGCTGAGCGGCGCGTCCTGCAGACGCAGGGAAATTTTTTTCACCGCATCGGATTGCGCCGCGCGTTCAGGATGCACGGTGATGTTTTGGTCGATGTCCAGAATAAACCGCGTGCCGTCGCGGCGGTGGCGGTGGCCGGCGGTGCCGTTGGTGGCGACGCGCACGCGCACTATGCCGCCGTCCTCCTCCACCGCGATGTTGAGCGCCGGCGTTGCGAAGTCGGTGAGGTCCAGCCGCCGCGCAAGTTCGGCCGCGGCCTTTGCGTTGTCAAAACTTGCGCTCAGCACGTCGCCGCTGCGCGCGACTTGCACGGTGAAGTCGGCGCGCGACAAGTCTACGGTGACCCGGCCGCCGTGGGCGGTGCGGTGGAAGTCCACCTTGTGCACCGTCAACGGCGCGGCATCGGCGACGACGGTGAGCGGCAACATGGCGAGCAGCAGTGCGGCGGCGATTTTACTGGTCATGGTCCCCTCCCTTGGCTTGCAAATGAACGCGGCTTGCGCGGCCGTCACCGTCCACCAAGCGGATACTGCCGCGGTCAATGGCGGTGACGCGCAAACTTCCCGTGCGGTCGCCGACGGCGACGCTGACGTCACCGTCGGCGGTTTGCAGAATCGCGCGATAAATTTTTCCGAAACGGACAACGCCCAACAGACGCGGCGCGTCACTCGGCGGCGGCGCCGGTGCGGTGCGCGCCGGTATTTTTGCAGCGCCGAGGGGCGCAAAAGGATCGGACTTAAGTTCGCCTGCACGTTGCGCGGTAAACCACGGCGCCGCCGGCAACGGCGGCGGCGGTGCGGGCGGGGTTTTGGCTGCGCTGACGTCATTTTCACCCCCGCCCTCACCGTCGCCGGGCGGCGCAAACCGCGCGGCCAAAATCTCGGCGCGCATCACCAGCGCGGCGGCCTCGCCGCGGGCGATTTCCACATCGCCCAAAGCCATGCCGCCCGGCAGCGCGGCGAACTCGGCGGCGAAGGCGGCCAATTGGCGGTAGCCGCCCGCCACCGTCACTTGCAGCGGCGTCAGCACAACGCCGCCGTCACGACGCGCGGGCCGCGGATGAAACGAAGTCAACTCAAGACCGTGCGCATCAGTAAGCGCGCCGAGTTGCGCCAGCCGCTGCGCCGCGCCGCCGGCAAACTGCGGCGCCAGCGCGCGCATGCGGGCGAGGTGCCGGGGAAAGCCGGTCATGACTTCTGACTCAAGTTGCAGGGCCTCGATGGCGGCGCGCAACCCGGCGGCCTCGGTGCGCGCCTCGCGCAACGCCTGCGCCTCGTCGGCGAGAATGAAGCGGTGGCCGGCCCACAACAGCGCCGCGACCGCCAGCGCGGCGGCGGCCAGCGGCAGGGCGGGGCGGTTTTGCAGCACAGTCCAATCCATGACGCGCGCTCCGGCTACTCGGTTTTGCCCGGCGCATTGTGCGCGGTGTGGCGGACGCTTAGGGTGAAGCCGCGGCCTTCTTTTTTCAGCAGCGGCTCGCCAAACCACGCCGCCTCGCCGAGTTGTGCAAGCCACGCGGCAAGCGCCTCGCCGGAACGCGCGGCGCCGCTGATGCGCATAAATTCCGCGTCCACGCTGAGCGACGCACATGACACGCCGCCGGGGTTGCGGTTGGCCAGGTCGCGCAGCAGTTGTGCGCGCAGTGCGGCGGCGCGCTGGAGGTTTTGCAGCACGGTGAGGTTCTTCCGCAACACAAGGGATTGCCGGCGTGCCTTGCGGACCGGTGCAAGTTTTTCGTCCAGCGCGCGCGCCATCTCGCGCAGCGGCGCGTTGTGCTCGCGCAGCCGCCGGTTTTCGCCCGCAAGATAATTTTCCGCCGCAAGAAAAACCGGCGGCGCGCACAAAAGAACCAGCGCCAACGCCGCCGCCAGCCGCCGCCGTCTTTGCCGCGCGCGCCGGCCGCGGCCGGGGACAAAATTAATTTGCGCCATGATTAAAACTCCGCAGCGCGAGTCCGGCCGCCACCGCAAAAGTCGCGCGCCCGGCGCCGGCGGCAAAGGATTCACCCTCGCCCTCACCGCCGGCCATGGCACAAAACGGATCGGCCAAACGCACCGGCAGGCCGCACTGTTCGGCGACCGCATCATGCACACCAAGGGCGGTGCAGCCGCCGCTTAGCACAATCTCGCGCGGCGCATCGGCATCGGTGACGGCGGCGGCGAAACCGCCCACGCAATCGGCCGCCGCCTGTGCCAGCGCATCGGTGAACGGGCGCCGCACCGCGGAAAGAAAATCGGCCGGCAACTCGTCCTGCCACAAACGCCGCCGCGCCTCGCGCACGTCCCAGCCGTAATGGCGCTGCGCTTCCGCCAGCAGGCGCGCGCCGCCGAAAGCATGCGCCGTGCGGTGCAGCACAACCCCGCCACGCACCACGCTTAGGCGCATGGCGGTGTGGCCGAGGTCGAGCAGCGCGGTTGCATGTTGCGCCCCGGTTGCCGCGGCGGCGGGCGCGCGGAAGAAGCCGCGCTCCACCGCCAGCAGGTCCACATCGGCGTCGGCGAGGTTGAGGCCGTGGACATCCAGCAACGCCTGCAGGTCCTCCACCGTTTCCCGGGCGCAGGCGGCGAGTAGCACGTTGTTGTGTTTGCCGCCGCCGGCTTTGGTGACGGTGAAGTCCACGCCGGCCGCCGCCGGGGCCAGCGACAGTTCGCGCCGGGCAAGCTCAAGGGCGCGGCGTTCCAGCGCGGCAGCGCCGACCAAGCGCGGCGCGGTGATGGATTGCAAAACAACGCCGGCGTAGGGCAGCGCCACGGCGACGCGGGCGCCGGGCGCGGTGGACTCGACCAACGGTCCGAGGGCGGCGGCGGTCTGTTCCAGGTCAAAGGATGTGGCGGCGGTGTCGGGAATGACCGGCCGGCCGGCGGCGCGCACCACCTCCGGGCGGCCACGGCGGCGGCGCAACTCCACGAGTTTGACCGCGAAAGCGCCCGCATCCACGCCGAGGAGCGGGCGGGAAAATGAGGGGAACATGGTGAACATCCCTGTTGCGGAGTTTGCGGCCGGCGTCAGGCGGTTTTGCGCCCGACAAAACAATCCCGCAACGTTTCCGCGCTTTCTTTCACTTTGGTCAGGCGCTGGTCCGACCGAGTATCGGGATTAAACAGATTCATTCCAGGTTCCTCCTGAGCTCTTGAGAGTGGTCCGTTTGCCGGCGCCGCTCCGGTCCTCCGGTCATGGGGCGGTCCGCCGGGGGTGGCGCCATGCCGCCCATCACCGGACAATACATCCGCCGCAAAAACCGTGTCAAGAATTTTTTT
>RKSH01000141.1 GCA_007570945.1 Gammaproteobacteria bacterium
GTGTGGGTGGAGTTGACTTCGCCGGACAGCCGCGCCGTGCGCAACCAGGAAATCTTGGATGAATGGACCGCGCGCTTGATTGAGGCGCCGGGGCTGGAGCGGCTGGCGGTGGTGGAGGAGGTGGCCGGCCCGCCAGGCGCCGACCTGGAGGTGCAACTCAGCGGCGACGATGCGTACACGCTGAAGGCCGCCGCCGAGGCGCTGGTGCAGCAGTTGGCGGCGCTGCCCGGCGTCAGCGGCCTCAGCGACAACATGCCCTACGGCCGCGAGCAACTGGTGCTGGAACTGACCCCGGTGGGCCGCGCCCTGGGACTCACGGTGGAGGAGATCGGGCTGCAGTTGCGCGCCGCCTACGACGGTTTTGTCGCCCAAACCTTCACCGAAGGCATCGACAACGTGGAGGTGCGGGCGGTGCTGCCCGACGCCGAGCGCGACTACCTGGCCAGTCTGGACACTTTCAACATCGCCCTGCCCGGCGGTGGCGCCGCGCCGCTGTCCACGGTGGCCGGCTACCGTTCGCAGCGCGGCTTCGACTCCATCGTGCACAGCAACGGCAAACTCACCGCCACCATCACCGGCAGCGTCAACGAGGCGGTGGCCAACGCCAACGAAATCATGCGCGGCATGCGGCAGACGCTGTTGCCGCGACTGGCGAGCGACTTCGGCGTGACGTTTCGCTTCGGCGAATCGGCGGAGGAGGAAACCGAGGCGCTGGACGACATGCTGCGCGGCGCGCTGTTTGCGCTGGTGCTGATTTACCTGGTGCTGGCCTGGGTGTTCAGTTCCTACGGCTGGCCGCTGCTGGTGATGGCCATCATTCCCCTCGGCCTGGTGGGCGCCATCTGGGGCCACTTCTGGATGGGGCTTGATTTAACCATCCTGTCGCTGTTCGGTTTTTTCGGCCTGTCGGGAATCGTGGTGAACGACTCCATCATTTTAGTGGTGTTTTACCGCAAGTTGCGCGAGCAGGGCATGGCCATGAAAGCGGCGGTGACCGAGGCCGCCTGCCAGCGTCTGCGCGCCGTGATGCTCACCTCGCTCACCACCATCGGCGGACTGCTGCCGCTGCTGTTTGAGACGTCGCTGCAGGCGCAGTTCTTGATTCCCATGGCCGCCACCATCGCTTTCGGACTGGCTTTCGCCACGGTGATTGTGCTGCTCATGATTCCGGCCCTGCTGTGCCTGTACGAAAGGGCGGCCGGGCGGAAATAACCCCGCCGCCACCAAAGGCGCATCCGCCACTTGCACAACGCACCCCGGCGGCGGCGCTTTTGCATCCGCAACCGCCACCTTGCACACTGCCGCCGGCGCCGCCGGCAATTCCCGCGCCGGTTTAACCCCCGGCATCGGCAGCCGGCGGGCCGGCCGGCGGCGGTGTTTTTTCGAGGGCGCGAATTCGCCGCATGAACCTGCGGCTGTTCAACTCGCGGCCGCCGAGGTGGTGGCGGATTACGGCGCGCAACAGGCGTTTGCTTTCCTCGCGCTCGCCCGGCCCGGAAAGATCCTCACGGCCAAGGGCGAGCAAGGTGCGGCCATGCACGCAAACGCCGCCGCCGCCATCGTCACCAGCATCAGCCACCGCGCCGCGCTCGGGAAAATAACGGTAACGTTTTTCCCCGGCCAGGCTTGCGCCGCCGGCTTCCCGGTCCAGCACCAGGCCGTAGCCCACCTCCTCCAGCAGAATTTTTTCATACACGCGCAACGCCGCCTCGCGGGTGCGGCCGCCGTCCAGCCGCTTAAGAATGCCGGCGTAGCAGTCAAACAATTTTTCATGCGGGTCGCCGCGCGGCAGAAACTTCAGCAACAATTCGTTCATGTAAAACGCGCACAACAGGCCGTCGCGGTTCAAATCGGCAAAGGCGCCGGCCGCCTCGGCATGGTTGAGGTAGGGCAACTCGCCGCGCCCCGACCAGTCCATCACCAGCGGCACAAACGGGCGCAGCACGCCGCGCACCCGCGACTCCATGCGCCGCGCGCCCTTGGCCAGCAGACCGATGCGGCCGTAGGCGCGGGTGAACACCGCCAGCACCCAACTGCTTTCCGAATACGGCCGGGCGTACAAAACATACCCCGGCTGGGCCTGAACGCGCATTGCAAACTTAGCCGTGCTCGGCGTAGCCCAGACTGCGCAGCGCGCGCTCGTCGTCGGTCCAGTTTTTTTTCACTTTCACCCAGGTATTGAGCCGCACGTGAGAGCCGAAGCGGCGCTCCATTTTTTTGCGCGCGCGGACGCCGGCGGATTTAATGCGCGCGCCGTTTTTGCCGAGTACGATGGGTTTCTGCCCGGCCTTCTCCACCCACACCACCGCGTCCACCGCCAGCGCCCCGCCCTCCTCAACGCAGCGCCGCACCTCCACCGCCACCACATGCGGCAGTTCCTGCCCCAGATGGTTGATGAGTTGCTCGCGCAAAAACTCGGCGGCCATGAAACGCCGCCCACGGTCGCTGGTTTGACCGCGCGGAAAGCCGCGCGGCGCGGCCGGCAGTTGCCGCACCAGCACCGCGCGCAGCCGCTCCAGGTTGTCGCGCTTCAGCGCCGACAGCGGCACCACCTCGGCGAAAGAAAACAACCTCACTGACTGCTCGATTAGCGGCAGCAGTTGCGCCTTGTCGCGCAAGCGGTCGATTTTGTTGATGCCCAGCACCACCGGCGCGCCGCTTTCCTTCGCCGCCTGCAGCGCCCGGCGGTCGCTGTCGCGCCAGCCGCCGCAAGTGAGCAGCAGCAACGCCACGTCCACACCGGCGGCGCCGGCGATGGCGGTTTTGTTCAGGCGACTGCTCAGCGCCGGCGGCGAGTTTTTGCGCGCGCGGTGAATGCCCGGGGTGTCCACAAAAACAATCTGGTGGCCGTCACCGTCGGCGATGCCGAGAATGCGGTGGCGGGTGGTTTGCGGTTTGCGCGTGGCGATGCTGACCTCAAGGCCCACCATTTGGTTCACCAGCGTGGACTTGCCGGCGTTGGGGCGGCCGAGGAGCGCGACAAAACCGCTGCGAAAACCCTCACCCATCTCCTTGCAAACCGGCCAGCGCGCGGCGCGCCGCCTGCTGCTCGGCAATGCGGTGGCTGGGGCCCTCGCCGCTAAAGCGCCGGGACACGCCGGGGATTATGCACCGCGCCTCAAAAGTCGGGCAATGCGGCTCGCCGCCGGTTTTTTCCACCGTGTATTCCGGCAACTCGCGGCCCGACTTTTGCAGAAATTCCTGCAGCCGCGTTTTCGGGTCGATGTCCAGATGGTCGGGGCTAAGCACGGCCAGGTGGCGCGCAAACAGCGCCCGCACCACCCGCCGGCATTCGCCAAAACCGCCGTCCACATACACCGCGCCGATGACCGCCTCAAGGGCGTTGGCCAGCAGGCTGGC
The DNA here is from genome assembly GCA_007570945.1 of Gammaproteobacteria bacterium. Lineage (GTDB taxonomy): Bacteria > Pseudomonadota > Gammaproteobacteria > Arenicellales > Spongiicolonaceae > Spongiicolonus. Next base: position 3,361 of record RKSH01000141.1, read on the forward strand.
GCGCTGGCGGCCGCCGCTGCGGGCCTCGCCCGCGCCGATGGACAGCACGGCGCCGATGCCCAGCGGGCGGGCGATCTCGGCCAGCGTTTCGCGGCGCACCAGGCTGGCGCGCATGCGGGTGAGGTCGCCCTCGGCGCGGTGTGCAAATTTACGGAACAAAAAATCGGCGATGACAAAATTCAGCGCGCCGTCGCCAAGATATTCCAGACGCTCGTTGTTTTCCCGGCCATAACTGCGGTGCACCAGCGCGCGGTGCAGCAGGCCTGCATCGTCAAACCGGTAATCCAGACTGTGCTGCAAATTTTCCAGCGTCATCGCAGCCGCTATAAAATACTGCCGCCGATGCGGCTCCAGTTCACGCCGCCGCCGGCCGCGCTGTTCCAACTGAACCAGATTAAAAACGCCCGGCCGACAATGTGCGACTCGGGCACAAACCCCCACACCCGGCTGTCGTGGCTGTTGTCGCGGTTGTCGCCCATGACAAAATAATGACCGGCCGGCACGCGCAAACTCTGCGGCGGGCCGGGATGGCCGGGGTCGATTTGAATCTGGTGGCCGCCGTCGTCCAGTTTTTCCACATAAAAACGAAAGTTGCGGTCGCCGCCGGCTGCGGTGCGCTCGGCCCGGCGGCCGTTGATGTACACGGTTTTGCCGGCGTAGCGCACCTCGTCGCCGGGCAGGCCGACCACGCGCTTGATGTAGTTCACTTTCTGGTCGCGGGGAAAACGAAACACCATCACGTCGCCCCGGCGGGGCGCGCCGGTGTCGGCAATTTTTGTGTTGATGATGGGCAGGCGCAGGCCGTAGGAAAATTTGCTGACCAAAATGAAGTCGCCGATGTGCAGACTCGGCAGCATGGAGCCGGAGGGAATGCGGAACGGCTCCACCACAAACGAGCGCAACAGCAGCACCACCAAAATCACCGGAAACAGCAGCCGCGCGTACTCCAGCAGTTTGGGCTCCGGCGCCGGCGGCCTGGCGGCCGCCGCGGCGGCGGCTTCGGGGGAGGCGACGCTGCTCGCGCGCGGCCTCGGCGGCGGCGCAAAAATACGGTAAGCGAGGATAATCACCCCGCTCGCCACCAGCGCGCACAGCAGCACCAGGGAAAACGTCATCGCCGGTTTTTGGGATTGTCCACGGTGCCGGGAATTGTAGCACGGTTGCGCGCGCCCGGTGCGCGCTCAGCGCGAATCGCCGCCGGTGTGCAAGATGGCGAGGAAGGCCTCCTGGGGAATGTCCACCGAGCCGATTTGCTTCATTCTTTTTTTGCCCTCTTTTTGCTTTTCCAGCAGTTTGCGCTTGCGCGTGATGTCGCCGCCGTAGCACTTGGCGGTGACATTTTTGCGCAGCGCCTTCACCGTCTCCCGCGCAATCACCCGCGAGCCGATGGCCGCCTGAATGGCCACATCAAACATTTGCCGCGGAATTAACTCGCGCATCTTTTTCACCAGTTGCCGCGCCCGGTACTGGCTCTGGGCGCGGTGCACCAGCACCGACAGCGGCGCCGCCGCCTCGCCGTTAATCAGAATGTCCACCCGGCACACGGCCGATGCGCGGTATTCCAGAAACTCGTAGTCCAGCGAGGCGTAACCGCGGCTGCACGACTTCAGCCGGTTGAAAAAATCCAGCACCACCTCGTTCAACGGCAGGTCAAACTCCACCATCACCTGGCGGTCGTGAAAGCGCATGTCGCGCTGCACGCCGCGTTTTTCCACGCCCAGCGCCAGCACCGCGCCAAGGAATTTTTCCGGGGTCAGAATGCGCGCGCGAATCACCGGCTCGCGAATCTCGGCAATGCGGTTTGGCGGCGGCAGCAGCGCCGGGTTGTCCACCATCACCATGCCGCCGCCGGTCTGCAGCACCTGGTAGGCGACGGTGGGCGCGGTGGTGATGAGTTGGATGCCGTATTCGCGCTCCAGCCGCTCCTGAATAATTTCCATGTGCAGCATGCCGAGGAAGCCGCAGCGAAAACCGAAGCCCAGCGCCTGCGAGCTTTCCGGCTCAAACTGAATGGAGGCGTCGTTCAAACTTAGTTTCTCCAGCGCGTCGCGGAAACTTTCAAAGTCGCCGCTGTTGACCGGATACAGGCCGGCAAACACCGCCGCTTTCACCTCGCGGAACCCGGCCAGGGGCGCCGCCGCCGGCCGCCGCGCGGCGGTGATGGTGTCGCCGACGCGCGCGTTCTGCACTTTTTTAATGCCGGCGATGACATAGCCCACATCGCCGCTGTTCAGCTTTGCCGAGGCGTTTTTGCGCGGTGAGAACACGCCCACTTCCTCGGCGGTGTATTCGGCGCCGCTGTGCATCAGGCGGATGCGCATGCCGGCGCTGACGCCGCCGTCCACCACCCGCACCAGCGACACCGTGCCGAGAAAATTGTCAAACCACGAATCCAGAATCAGCGCCTTAAGCGGCGCCTGCGGGTCGCCGGCCGGCGGCGGCAGGCGGCGCACCACCGCCTCCAGAATTTCGCCGATGCCGGTGCCCTCCTTGGCGCTGGCCAGCAGCGCGCCGCTGCAGTCAATGCCAATGACATTTTCAATCTCGGCGCACACCTTGTCCGGCTCGGCGCCGGGCAGGTCAATCTTGTTCAGCACCGGAATGATTTCCAGCCCCAGGTCCACCGCCGTGTAGCAGTTGGCCACCGTCTGCGCCTCCACCCCCTGCGACGCATCCACCACCAACAGCGCGCCCTCGCAGGCCGCCAGCGAACGGGAGACTTCGTAGGAAAAATCCACATGCCCCGGCGTGTCGATTAAATTCAAATCATACGCCTCGCCGTCGGCGGCACGGTAGCCGAGGTTGACGCTCTGCGCCTTGATGGTGATCCCGCGCTCGCGCTCCAGCTCCATGGAATCCAGCACTTGCTCCGCCATCTCCCGCTCCGGCAGCGCGCCGCAACGCTGGATAAAACGGTCGGCAAGGGTGGACTTGCCGTGGTCAATGTGGGCGATGATGGCGAAGTTGCGAATGCGCCGTTGCGCGAGGTCAGGCATGGGACGGCCGGGTCGGGTTTACAAACGGCACATTTTACACGCTTGCGGCGGCGGTGGGGGGCGGCGCGGGCGGTGGCATGGCCTTGCCCCATGGAGTGGGAAGCGCCGCATGCTTGTGGGATTTTGCAAGGGAGGTGGTATAGTCCGGTGGGTGTGGGTGCGGGAGTTTGAAATTTTCACCGTCGGCAATCCGCCGCCGTACCATGGCGGGCATTACTGGATTTTTGTCAAACTGACCACCAACGGCGGCGTCAGCGGCATCGGCGAGGCCTACGCGGTTCCGTTTCATCCGTCCGCCGCCGAAAAAATGATTGCCGATGTCTGCGAGCGGTGCGTGGTGGGCCGCAATCCGTTTCACCTGGAAAAATTGTGGCGCGTGGTTTACTCGCGGGGTTATGCGCAACGCTCGGACATGTCGGTGACGGCGGCGCTGAGCGCGGTGGAGACGGCGTGCTGGGATATCATCGGCAAAGAGTTGGGCAGGCCGGTGTATGAGCTCCTCGGCGGCCGGGTGCGCGACAAACTCCGCGCCTACACCTACCTGTACCCGGAGGACGGCGACGCCGCCGATGTGTACACTTGCGCCGATGCGGCCGCCGAGCGCGCCGGCGAATATGCGGCCAGGGGCTTCACCGCGGTTAAGTTTGACCCGGTGGGGGCGTATTCGGCCTTTGATCCCCGGCAGTTGTCCCTGGAATCGCTGGAACGCGCCGAAAGATTCGTGAACAAAATCCGCGAGGCGGTGGGCGGCAGGTGCGATTTGCTGGTGGGCACCCACGGCCAGATGACCGCCGCCGCGGCCATCCGGCTGGCGCGGCGGCTGGAGCCGGCGGATCCGCTGTGGCTGGAGGAGCCGGTGCCGCCGGAAAACGTGGAGGCCATGGCGCAAGTGGCGCGCGCCACCGCCATTCCCATCGCCACCGGCGAGCGGCTGGCGACCAAATACCAATTCCGCGACGTGTTGGCGAAGGGGGCGGCGGCGATTTTGCAGCCGGCCCTGGGCTGTTGCGGCGGCATTCTGGAGGGCAAAAAAATCGCCGCCATGGCCGAGGCGCATTATGCGCAAATCGCGCCGCACCTCTACTGCGGCCCGGTGGAGGGCGCGGCCAACATTCAACTGGCCACGTGCAGCCCGAATTTTCTAATCTTGGAGGGGATTAAAACCTGGGACGGTTTTTACGCCGAAATTCTGCGCGAAAAAATAGAATGGCAGGACGGCTATGTCATCCCGCCCACCGCGCCCGGCCTCGGCGTCACCCTTGACGAGGAGGCCGCCCGGCGCCACCCGTACCGCGGCAACGAACAGCACCTCGGCGTGCACAACGAACCGCTGTGAACGAAAACACCGGCGGCAGCAACTCCCTGCGGCTGCTCGGCGAGCGGCGGTTTCTGCCGTTTTTTCTCACCCAGTTTTTGGGCGCGTTTAACGACAATGTGTTCAAAAACGCGATGCTGCTACTGGTCACTTTCCACCTGGTCACCGCCGAGCGCGCCGACCTGGTGGTGAACCTCAGTGCCGCGCTTTTTATCCTGCCGTTTTTTCTTTTTTCCGCGCTCGCCGGCCAGTTGTCGGAGCGCGGCGAAAAATCCTCCTACATGCAGAAAGTTAAACTTCTGGAGATCGCCATCATGGTGATGGGCGCGGCCGGGTTTTTGCTGCGCAATGTTCCGCTGCTGATGTTCACCCTGTTTATGATGGGAACGCAATCGGCGTTTTTCGGCCCGGCCAAATACAGCATCCTGCCGCAGCAGTTGCGCACCGCCTCCGAACTGCTCAGCGGCAACGCGCTGGTGGAGGCCGGCACCTTTCTCGCCATCCTCCTCGGCACCCTCGGCGGCGGCCTTTTGGTCGCGCTGCCCGGCGAAATCGCGCCGCGCGTGGCGGCGGCCATCCTGGCCATCGCCGCCCTCGGCTACCTGGCCAGCCGCCAAATTCCGCCAACGCCGGTGTCGGCCCCGGGGCTTAAAGTGAACTGGAACCCGGCCGGTGAAACCCGCGCCATTCTGGTCTACATCCTCCGCCGCCGCCGGCTGTTGTTTCCCATCATCGGCATATCGCAGTTCTGGTTTTTCGGCGCGCTGTTTCTCACCCAGTTGCCGAACTACACCCGCCACATTCTCGGCGGCGACGGCACTGTCGCCACCGTGCTGCTCAGCGCGTTTTCGCTTGGCATCGGCATCGGCTCCTTCCTGTGCGAGAAATTGTGCGCGCGCAAAATCAAACTGGGCCTGGTGCCCGTCGGCGCCATCGGCATGAGCGTGTTTGCGGTGGACCTGGGGCTGCTGAACCTGCCGCCGCCACCGGCGGAGGCGCTGCTCGGCGCCGGCGAATTCCTCGCCGGCCGCTGGCGGGTGCCGGCCGACATGCTGCTGATGGCGCTGTGCGGCGGACTGTACATCGTGCCGCTTTACACCGTGGTGCAAAGCCGCTGCGAGGACCGCCACCGTTCGCGGGTGATTGCCGGCAACAACATCCTGAACGCCGCCTTCATGGTCGCCGCCGCCCTGTTCGCCATCGCCCTGCTCCAGTCCGGCCTCGGCATTCCCCAACTGTTCCTCGCCACCGCCGGGTTGAATGTGCTGGCACTGGTTTTTCTTTGCACCGGCTTGTTTGACGGTGACGGCGCCTGACGCGCCGCCCTCACCCCCGGCGGGCTCAGCGCGGCGGGTGTTTTTCTTTCCAGTGCCGCGCGATGTCGGCGCGGGTGCAAATCCAGACCTTGTCGTGGCCGGCGGCGTAATCCAAAAACCGGCCTAAGGCGGCGGCGCGGCCGGGACGGCCGGCAAGGCGGCAGTGGAGGCCTACCGACATCATTTTCGGGCTGGTTTCGCCCTCGGCGTACAGGACGTCAAAGCCGTCCTTGAGGTAGGCGTAAAACTGCTCGCCGCTGTTGAAACCTTGCTTGGTGGAAAAGCGCATGTCGTTGCTGTCCAGCGTGTACGGGATGACCAGGTGCGGGGCGCTGGCGGCGGTGTTTATCCAATACGGCAGGTCATCGTCGTAACTGTCGGAATCGTAGAGGAAATCACCCTCCTCTAAAATCAGCCGGCGGGTGTTGGGGCTGGTGCGGCCGGTGTACCAGCCCAGCGGCGCGGCGCCGGTCAGGCGGCGGTGAATGTCCAGGGCGCGGCGGATGTGGTCGCGCTCCTCGGCCTCCTCCATGTATTGGTAGTTAATCCAGCGGTAGCCGTGGCTGGCGATTTCCCATCCCGCCTCGAGCATGGCGGCCACCGCCTCCGGGTTGCGCTCCATGGCCATGGCCACGCCGAACACCGTCACCGGCAACCGGCGCCCGGTGAACATGCGGTGCAACCGCCAGAAGCCGGCGCGGCTGCCGTACTCGTAGATGGATTCCATGCTCATGTGGCGGACGCCGGCCAGCGGCTGGGCGTCGGGAATCTCGGACAGGAAAGCCTCCGAGGCCGGGTCGCCGTGCAGAATGCAATTCTCGGCGCCCTCCTCGTAGTTCACCACGAACTGCAGCGCGATGCGCGCGCCGCCGGGCCACGCCGCATGCGGCGGATGGCGGCCGTGGCCCGCCATGTCGCGGGGGTAAACGCTCATGCGCCGTCGCCGGCGGCCGCACCGCCGGCGCGGAACACCACCTGCACCCGGGTGCCGGTCATGCGGAACGCGCTTTGCACGGTGTTGGCGAGGTAGCGGCGGTAAAAATCCGGAATGCGCTCCACCCGCGTGCCGTGGACAATCACGCGCGGCGGGTTCTTGCCGCCCTGGTGGCAGAACTTCAGCCTGGCCGCGCCACGGCGGCCGGGCGGCGCATGGGCCCTGACGGCGCGCGCCAAAATGCGGTTCAGCTCGGCGGTGGGCATCTCACGCATGGCGCTGCGGTGGGCGCGCGCCACGGTCGGCATCACCCGGCGCATGCCGGCGCCGCGCAACGCCGACACAAACAGCGTCTCGCGCGGCGGCAGAAAGCGCAGTTGCCGTCCCAGCGCGGCCTGCACCAAATCCCGCCGATGGGAATCAGCGGCGTCCCACTTGTTCACCACCACCACCACCGAGCGGCCGCTGCGCTCCATCATTCCGGCCAGTTTCAAATCCTGCTCGGCCAAACCGGCCGCCGCGTCCACCACCAACAGCGCGACCCGGCACTCTTCCAAGGCGCGGATGGACCTCACCACCGAGATTCTTTCCATCCCCGGCGCCACTTTGGCCCGGCGGCGGACACCGGCGGTGTCCAACAATTCGTAACGCCCGCCGCCGTAGGTCAGCGGCACGCGCACACAGTCGCGGGTGGTGCCCGGCGTGCCGGACACGATAAGCCGCCGCTCGCCGCACAGCGCGTTGATGAGCGTGGACTTGCCGGCGTTGGGGCGGCCAAGCACCGCAACGCGCACGGCGTCACCCTCGCCGCCGCCGCCGCCGCCACCGCCAAAGTCCACCACCTCGCCAAGCCGCGCCAGCATTTCCGCCACGCCGCGGCCATCGCGCGCCGCCAGGGCCAGCGGCGCGGCCAGGCCGAGGCGGTGAAAGTCGGCGACCGCGGCATCGGCGTCCAGCCCCTCGGTTTTGTTCACCGCCGCCAGCACCGGCGCGTCCACCTTGCGCAACCGGCCGGCGAGCTCGGCATCCACCGGCGTCAACCCGGCACGCGCGTCCACCATGAACACGACCGCGTCGCACTCGGCCAGCACTTGCGCCACCTGCGCGTCCACCTCCGCCTGCAGTTCACCGTCGCCGCCGATGCCGCCGGTGTCCACCACGATGCAGCCGCCGTTGTCGACTTCGCAGCGGCCGTACAGCCGGTCGCGGGTGACGCCGGGGCGGTCGTGGACAATGGCGTCATCCGCGCCGCACAAAAGGTTGAACAGGGTGGACTTGCCCACATTGGGGCGGCCCACAATGGCGATGACCGGGGCGGCCATTTTCAGCGCGCGCTGAGCGCGCTCAGCCGCCCGTCCACGCCGAGCACAAAAAAGCGCGCGCCGTCACCGCCGGCAACCGCCGCCGCCACCGCCGCGCCCGACTTAAACCGGCCGCGCACCGCGCCGTCCTCGCGGTCGAGCAGAAACAACGTTCCTTTTTTCGTGCCCACCACCACAAACTCGCCCGCCACCACCGGCACGCTGACCGCCAGTCCGCGCAACGCCTCGGCGCGCCAGGCGGCGGCGCCGTCATCGCGGCTGAGCGCATGCACCACGCCGTCCAGGTCCACCGTAAACAGGCGCGCCTCATCCGCCGCCATGTCCAAATAGGTGGACACCTCGGCGCGCCACAGAACGCCGCCGGGTTCCTCGGCGTCCACGGCGACCACGGTGCTTTGGTAGGCGGCGACAAACAGCGCGCCGCCGGCGGCCAGCGGCTGGGCGTCAATGTCGGCGAGCAGTTCAATCTCGTTGCCGCCCACCGGGTCCAGCGCGCGGAATTCCCACAGCAGGCGGCCGCTGTTCAATTCATTGGCGGTGACCTCGCCGCCGGCAAAAGCGTTAATCACCAGGTCGCCGCGCACCAGCGGCGCCGCGCTGCCGCGCACCGACAGGCCCGGCTCCTCCTTGCGGAACACCCACTGCTCGGCGCCGCTGTCCGCCGACAAGCCGGCCACGCGGCCGTCGGCGGTGCGCACCACCACCACGCCCAGCTCGGCGCGCGGCGCGGTTAAAACCTCGCCGCGCACCGGCGCGCTCCACACCGGGGCGCCGTCGCCGGCATCCAGCGCATGCACCACGCCGTCCACATCGGCGGCGAGCACCAAACCCTCACCGGCGCCGGCGCCGGAAATTAAATCCACCCCAAGTTCGCGCCGCCACAAAAATTCACCGTCGGCATCATTCACCGCGGCGACCTCGCCGTTCGGCGACACCACAAACAAAACCTCGCCGACCGCGGCAATGCCCAAATGGGCGGCGCGGTGGCGGTTGAAACCGCCGCCGACTTTAACGCTCCACAATTGTTCAAGCGCGGCCGGCGCGGCCGGCAACTCCACCGCCGATTCCCTCGGCACCGGTTTCTTTTTTGCGCACGCGCCCAGGGCGAGGGTGAGGGCCGTTGCGGCGGCGATGAGAAAAACCGCGCGTTTCATTGGGCCGGCCCGGCGCTGTTGTTAATTTTCAATTCCAGCAAATCGCGGTACGCCGACCCCAAAGGCAGCGCCGCCAGGGCGCGCTGGTAGGCGGCGCGCGCCGCAGTGAAGTTTTCGCGCGCCACAAAAATATCGCCGCGCAACTCGGCGTAATGCGACGCAAAACCGCCCTCGTCGGCCACCGTCGCCGCCGCCGCCGCGCCATCCACATCGCCCTCGGCTAACAACAGCCGCCCCAGCCGCACCCGCGCCGCATGCCCGGTGGCCGGCTTCGCCGCATGGTCCGCCACCCAGCGCAAATGTCCGCGCGCCGCCGCCAAATCGCCGCGCTCCACCGCCAGCCGCGCCACCAACAACGCCGCCTGCGCCGCATAATCCAGTCCACCGTACTCCTCGCGCAACTTTTGCGCCAGGGC
>RKSH01000064.1 GCA_007570945.1 Gammaproteobacteria bacterium
GGCAAGTCCAAGGCCATGGAAATGTGCCTCAGCGGCCGCATGATGGACGCCGCCGAGGCCGAGCGCGCCGGGCTGGTGAGCCGCATCGTGCCGGCCGCCGATTTGGTGGAGGAGGCGGTGAAGACCGCCAACGCCATCGCCGCCAAGTCGCGCCCGTCCACGCTGATGGCCAAGGAGGCGGTCAAAAAAGCCTTTGAGACCGCCCTGCGCGAGGGCGTGCTGTTTGAGCGGCGGCTGTTTCAGTCGCTGTTTGCCAGCGAGGACCAAAAAGAAGGCATGGCCGCTTTCGCCGAGAAGCGCAAGCCGCAATGGCGCAATCGATAGGGCTTGCTCGCCCGCCGGGCAAAAAAGTTAAAAAAAATCGCCAAAGTGTGACCATAGTCACACGTCTTTCCAAAACTCCCGTTGTATAAGGCATTTCGGCCGTCCCGGGAGCGGGTGATGGATGCCGACTCACGGAGGAGGGGCGCGGAATGTGGTTGGCCGCGCCGCTTAAGGCGCCGCTCCAGGCCGGCCGGGGCGGCTTGCGTCTGCTGTGGGTTTCCCCTTTTTCCCGCAACAGCCGCAACGCCCGCCCGCAACGCCCCGCAAGGGGCGTTCCTTTTTTTGCTATGCTGTGGCCAGTCTTCCACCACCGGAGAATTGCCATGACCTCCCCCGCCCGCACCCTTGCCAAAGCCCTCGCCACCCTCACCCTCACCCTCGGCGTCGCCGCCACCGCCCCGGCTTTCGGCGACCGCGCGCCCGAGTTCACCCACCACGACCAGCGCGACTGGTTCAACAGCGCGCCCCTGTCGCTGCGGGACGACCTGCGCGGCCGGGTGGTGCTGATTGATTTCTGGACCTACAGTTGCTGGAACTGCTACCGCTCTTTCCCGTGGCTGAAGCAGGTGGAGGAAAAATTCGCCGGCCAGCCGTTCACCGTGGTCGGCGTGCACACCCCGGAATTTGAGCACGAAAAAATCCACGCCAACATCAAACAGCACATTGAAAAATTCGGCCTGCAACATCCGGTGATGGTGGACAACGACTACAGTTACTGGCGCCGCATGAACAACCGCTACTGGCCGGCTTTCTACCTCATCGACAAAAAAGGCCGCATCCGCGCCAACTACGTCGGCGAAACCCACACCGGCCAGCGGCAGGCAATCAAAATTGAAAAGAAGATTGCGAAGTTGCTGGCGGAAAAGGCCTGACCGTCGCCGCCGTCACCGCTTTCGCGCTTGCGTTCATGAGTCTGAGACTCAGAGGCGCCGTTCCCCATGAGTCAAAAAATCCCGAGGCAAAAACTCACGCCAATTCCGCCAGCGAAATCTCCGGCCGGGCGCCGTAGTGGCTGATGATCTCGGCCGCGGCGGCGCTGCCGAGGCGGGCGCAGGCGGGCAGCGGCTGGCCGCGGTTGAAAGCATGCAGGAAACCGGCGGCGTAGGCGTCGCCAGCGCCGGTGTCGTCCACAACCCGCTCCACCGGGCATGCGTTCACGGTGTGCGACTCACCGCCGCACAGCACCACCGAGCCTTGGGCGCTGCGGGTGAGGGCGGCGACTTTGACTTTGCCGCGCACGGTTTGCATGGCCTCGGTGAAGTTTGCGCTTTGGTACAGCGAAACCACCTCCAACTCGTTGGCGAACAAAATGTCAATGTGGTTTTCCACCAGGTCGCGGAAACTTTCCCGGTGGCGGTTCACGCAAAACGGGTCGGACAAGGTCAGCGCCACCTCGCGCCCGGCGGCGTGGGCGACGGCGGCGGCCTTGACCAAGGCCTCGCGCGCGGCCGGCGGGTCCCACAGGTAGCCCTCCAGATACACCACCCGCGAGTCGCGCACGGTGCTTTCGTCCACATCATGGGCGTTCAGTTCCACGCAGGCGCCGAGGTAGGTCTGCATGGTGCGGCGCGCGTCCGGCGTGACCAGCACAATGCACCGCGCGGTGGCGGCGCCGGCGGTGGACAGCGGCGTGTCAAAGTTGACGCCGAGGGCGCGAATGTCGTCGCGGAACAGCGCGCCCAGCCGGTCGTCGCGCACTTTGCCGATGTAGGCGCAACGGCTGCCGAAAGAGGCCAGCGCGGCGATGGTGTTGGCCGCCGAGCCGCCGCCGCATTCCCGCAATGGCGTCACCGCCGCTGCCAGCGAGTCGGAAGTTGCGGCGTCGGCAAGGTTCATGATGCCTTTGCGCAGGCCGCGCCGTTTAATAAAACCGTCGTCGGCGTTGGCCAGGATGTCGACAATGGCATTGCCGATGCCGAGCACATCAAAGCGCGCCCCGCCGGCGGTCATTGCGGAATCACGTTGGCGGCCAGCGCATCCAGCACGCGGTCCGGCTGCTCGGCGGTCATGGTGTGGCCGCAGTTTTCCAGCACCACCGCGCGCGCATCCGGAATTGCCCGTTGCACGTCCATGGCGCGCCGCGGCGGAGTCATGACGTCGTCCTTGCCGAGGATGAGCAGAGTCGGGCAGCGCACTTTCGCCGCGCTGGCCAGGCCATGGCGGTATTCGTTGCACGCGTTTAAGTCTGCAAACAGCACCCCCGGCGCGGCGCGCTCCAAAAGGCGCATGGTGCCGGCCACCATCCACATGCCCGGCGTCTCGCTGCCGCCCTGCTGCGCGCGGCGGCTGTAGCCCCACAGCGTCAGCATGTCAATGGCGTCGTGGCGGTTGTCGCGCGCGGCGGTGAGCAACCGCTCGGCCACCGGCATCGGACAGGCGGTGCCGAGCAGGGTCAAACTGCGCGCCAGTCGCGGGTGCCGCGCCGCCGTTTCCAAGGCCGCCAAGGAACCCATGCTGTGGCCCACCAGCGCGGCCTCACCCACGCCCGCCATGTCCAGCAATTCCGCAATCCAATCGGCCATGGCGGTGATGCCGGCCAGTGGTTCGCCCTCCGACCGCCCATGGCCGGGCAGGTCCACCGCCAGCACATTAAAACCGTGGCGGATGAAATAACGCGCCGGCAGAATCCACACCGTGTGGTCCATTGCCGCGCCGTGGATGAAAACCACGGTTGATTTGCCCGCGTCCACCGCCCGGCCGCCGCTGAACACGTAAGCGGCGCGGTTTTGCACCTGCAGTTTCACGTTTTGCCTTGCGCCTTTTGCGCGGCGCGCAGGCCGCGTTCCAAATCTTCCAGCAGGTCCTCCGCGTCCTCCAGCCCCACCGACAGCCGCACCAGGCCGGGCGAGATGCCGGCCGCCGCCAGCGCGGCGTCGTCCATGCGGTGGTGGGTGGTGCTGGCCGGGTGGATGACCAGCGACTTGGCGTCGCCCACGTTGGCCAGGTGTGAGAACACTTGCAGTTTGTCGATGAGCGCCCGCCCGGCGGCGCGGCCGCCTTGGACGGTGAAACTGAACACCGCGCCGCAGCCCCGGGGCAGCAGTTTTTTCGCCAGTTCATAATCCGGATGCGACGGCAACTCCGGCCACACCACCTCCGCCACCGCCGGCTGCGCCGCCAAAAATTCCACCACCTTGCGCGCATTGTCCACATGCGCTTTCATCCGCAGCGGCAAAGTTTCCAGCCCCTGCAAAATTAAAAACGCCGTATTCGCGCTCATGCACGCGCCGAAGTCGCGCGCGCCCTCTTTTCTTGCGCGGGTGATGAAAGCGGCGGGGCCGAATTCCTCGGTGAACACCATGCCGTGGAAACCGTCGTAAGGCTTGCTGAGGGTGGCGAACTTGCCGCTTGCGTCCCAGTCAAAACCGCCGCCGTCCACCAGCACGCCGCCAATCACCACGCCGTGGCCGCTGAGGAATTTGGTCGCCGAATGAAACACCAGGTCGGCGCCCAGTTCCAGCGGCCGGCACAGGTAGGGGGTGGTAAAGGTGGAGTCCACCAGCAGCGGCAGCCCGCGCTCGTGGGCGATGGCGGCGACCCGGGGAATGTCCAGCACGTCCAGCCCCGGATTGCCCAGCGTCTCGCCAAACACCAGCCGGGTGTCGGGGCCGATGGCGGCGGCAATGGCGGCGTGGTCGCGCGGGTCCACAAAAGTCGTGCGAATGCCGAAGCGCGGCAGGGTGTAGGCCAGCAGGTTGTGCGAGCCGCCGTAGAGCGAGCGCGAGGCGACGATGTGCGCCCCCGCGCCCATCAAGGTCGCCACCGCCAGATGCAGCGCGGCCTGGCCGCTGGCGGTGGCAATGGCGCCGACGCCGCCTTCCAATGCGGCGACGCGCTCCTCAAGCACCGCGTTGGTGGGGTTGGTGATGCGCGAGTAGACATGCCCGGCGCGCTCCACGTTAAAAATCGCCGCCGCCTGGTCGGTGTCGCGGAACACGTACGAGGCGGTCTGGTAAATCGGCACCGCCCGCGCGCCGCTCACCGGGTCCGGATGCTGGCCGGCGTGCAACGCGAGGGTGTTGAATTTAATCGGCTTGGGCTTGCTCATCTGCAGTCCGCAAACAGCGGCGGCAACCGCGCCATTCTACCAGCATTCCGCCGGCATGCAGGAGTGAACAGGCTCAAACACATGTGAGACGTCCTTAGCCAAAAAAGGTCGGGCAACCCCATGGTTTTTCCCATCACAGAAAACCCGGGGCCGCCCGATGCAGATTGAGCGTCCGCGGGCCAAATCATACTGGACGCCTACCAACACCACGACTTCCCCACCGCCCACACGGCGGCAAAAACACAACTTCC
>RKSH01000150.1 GCA_007570945.1 Gammaproteobacteria bacterium
CATCCCCGGCATCGGAATCACCATCGGCGCCGTCATCCCCGGCCGCCTCGGCCGCGGCTTTTTCCTCGGCGATGCGCGCGCTTTCGGCGGTGACGCTTTCCACCAACTCGGCAAACAGGTCGGAGGCGGCCTCGCGGCGTTTATCCTCGGTCTCGCTCCACCAGTTGTAGCCGAAGATGGCGCCGAGGCCGAGCAGCACGCCGCCGGCCACCGGCGCGGCGTTTTTCTTCCACCAATTTTTCAGGCGCTCGGCTTGTTCTTGTTCGCTTAGGGCCATTGTTTTTCGCTTTTGATAATTTGCACGGCGTCTTTGATGCCGACGGTGCGCTGTTCGCCGCCGTGCATGGGTTTTACGGTGACTTTGCCGGCGGCGCGCTCATCAGCCGCCAAAATGACGGCAAAGGCGGCGCCGCTGCGGTGGGCGCGCTTCATCTGCTTTTTCATCGCCCCGCCGCCGCGGTTGCATTGTATCGCAAGCCCGGCGTCGCGCATGGTTTCGGCGATGGCCAGCGCATCGGAGGCGCCGCCGCCGTCACCCTCGCCCACGTCAATTAAGTACGCATCCGGCGCGGCCCCGCCCCCGCCCTCAGCGGCGGCCAGGGCGATAATGCGCTCCAGGCCGCAGGCAAAACCGGCCGCCGGCGCCGGGCGGCCGCCGAGGGTTTCGGCGAGGCCGTCGTAACGCCCGCCGGCGCACACCGCATTTTGCGCGCCGAGGGATTCGCTGTCGGTTACAAACTCAAACACCGGGCCGGTGTAGTAATCCAGGCCGCGCACCAGGCGCGGATTGACGGTGTATGCCACGGCGGCGGCGTCCAGCAAGCCGCGCAGCGCGGAAAAAAACTCCTCGTCCGCGGCATTTAGGCAGTCGGTGATTTGCGGCGCGCCGGCAATGACGCCGGCCATGGCCGGGTTTTTGCTGTCCAGAACGCGCAACGGGTTTTTATGCAGGCGGCGGCGGCTGTCCTCATCCAAATCGGCTTGGTTTTTTTGCAGGTAGTCCACCAGCGCGGCGCGGTAGCGGGCGCGCGACTCACCGCCGGCGCCGCCCAGGGTATTAATTTCCAGGCGCAAGCCGCGAATGCCGAGGCGGCGAAAAAAACGCGCGCCGAGCAATAGAATCTCCGCGTCAATATCGGGGCCGCGCCAGCCCACCGCCTCCACGCCGAACTGGTGGAACTGGCGGTAGCGCCCTTTTTGCGGCCGCTCGCGGCGGAACATGGGGCCGGCATACCACAGGCGCGCGCCGCGGTTGTGAAACAAACCGTGCTCAATGCCGGCGCGCATGCAGCCGGCGGTGGCTTCCGGGCGCAGACTTAAACTCTCGCCGCCACGGTCGGCGAAAGAGTACATTTCCTTTTCCACGATGTCGGTGGCCTCGCCGATGGCCGCGCAAAACAGCGCGCTTTTTTCCACCAGCGGCGGGCGGATTTCACGGTAGCCGTAGCCGGCGGCCACTTCCCGAATTACGCCCTCCACAAACTGCCAGCGCGCGGCCTCAGCGGGCAGAACATCGTTCATCCCGCGCACCGCCTGCATCGGCGCGGCGTTCACTGCAGTCCGCCCAGGTGGCGCATGAAATTTTCCTGCACCCGGCCCTCGTAAAAAAACCACCACGACACCAGCAGACCGAACAGCAAAGCCACCACTGCGGGCACGGCCAGGCGGGCGACAAAGGTGGCAAAGGTGGCGCCGGCCTCGTCGCCCTCGCCCTCACCCTCGGCCGCTTGCGCGCCGCCGCCGTGCAGGGCGCGGTCCAGGGCGGCGGTGATTTTGCGCTTCGGCAGTTTCACCAATTTGGCGTAGCCGAGAATGTAGCCGCGCAGGTAGATTTCCCGGGGCGCAAAACCGTAGTCGTCTTTTTCCAGCGCCTCAATGTGCTCCTGCGGCAGGTTCAGCACCCGCGCAACCTCGCGCAACGGCTTGCGCTGGGCGATGCGCGCCTGGCGCAACAGCTCGCCGGGGCCGGCGGCGGGGGGGGTATCCGCTTTTTTGCGCGCGCTCACGGTCACAGTTCCCCCAGTTGCCGCGCCTCGGCGGAGCGCGGCCAGGCGGCGCGCAAGCGGGCGGCGTAGGCCGCGGCGCTTTCACCGTCGCCAAGGGCGCGCTCCACTTTGACGCCGAGCAGCAAGCTTTGCGGCGTCACTTCGGCGGCGGCGAAATAACGTTCCAGAAAAGCGCGCGCCTGAAAAAATTTTTGCCGCTGGAACTGAATCTCGGCGAGGTTAATCAGCACCGCCGGTGGCGGCGCTGCCTGGCCGAGGGCGCGGCGAAAATCGCGCTCGGCGCCATCCATATCGCCGGCGCGCAGGCGGCAACCGCCGGCGCGGGCCAAAGTCGCCGCCGGCGCCTCGTTCAACGGGTCGGCGTTCACCCGGGCAAAATGCCCCAAGGCCGCGCCGTAATCGCCGCGCGTGCACAACACGGTGGCGTATTCGGCGGCAAAGCGCGGATTGTGCGGCGCCAGGGCCAGCGCTTTTTGCAGGTGGCGCGCCGCCGCATCGCCATCGCCGAGGCGCCGCCGCACCAGGCCCATCACATAATGCGCGCGCGGATTTTGCGGCGCGGCGGCCAGGCCTTTTTCAATCTCCGCCAGCGCCACCGGCAGGCGGCCCTCCTTTAGGTAGGCCTCGGCCAAATCCACATGCAGGCCGGCGCGCATGCCCAAGTCGCCGCCCCCATCCACCGGCACGCAGGCGGCGGCCGACAACGCCGCGCACAGCAGGCCAGCGGCGGCGCGACGGTTCAATGGAGTCGCGCCAGCGCGGCGCGGCGGGTGCGGTCGGCGATGCGCCCGGCCAACTGGCCGCAGGCGGCATCAATGTCCTCGCCGCGCGGCCGGCGGGTGATGGTCATCAAACCCTCACCGAGCAGCACGTCGCGGAACGCGTCGGTCACCGTTTGCGGCGAGCGGCGGTAGGCGATGCCGGGAAAGGGGTTGAACGGAATCAGGTTCACCTTCGCCGCCATGCCGCGCAATAGGCGGGCGAGTTTTTTTGCATGCCGCGGACTGTCGTTCACGCCATCCAACATCACATATTCAAACGTCACCGCCCCGGCGCGCCGGCGGGCGTAGGCGCGGCAGGCATCGAGCAGCGCAGCGATGGGGTATTTGCGGTTTAAGGGCACCAGTTGGTCGCGCAACTTGTCCTCCGGCGCGTGCAACGACACCGCCAGCGACACCGGGCATTCCTCGGCCAGGCGGATGATGGCCGGCACCACGCCGGCGGTGCTGAGCGTCACCCGGCGGCGCGACAGGCCGAAAGAGAAATCGTCCACCATCAACCGCACCGCGGCCGCCACGTTGTCAAAGTTCAACAGCGGCTCGCCCATGCCCATCAGCACCACGTTGGTCACCGCCTGCGGCGCCTCAATGCGCTGGCCGGCGATGAGCAGTTGGGCGATAATTTCCGCGCTGCTGAGGTTGCGGTTGAAGCCCTGCCGGGCGGTGGCGCAAAACGTGCAGTTCAAAACGCAGCCGGCCTGCGAAGAAACGCACAAGGTGCCGCGGCCGCGCTCGGGAATGAACACCGTTTCAACAGCGGCGCCTTCTGACATGG
The DNA here is from genome assembly GCA_007570945.1 of Gammaproteobacteria bacterium. Lineage (GTDB taxonomy): Bacteria > Pseudomonadota > Gammaproteobacteria > Arenicellales > Spongiicolonaceae > Spongiicolonus. Next base: position 3,561 of record RKSH01000150.1, read on the forward strand.
CAAGCAGCCATTTGCGCGTGCCGTCGGCGGCGGTGCGCTCGCCGCTGACCGGCGGCAAACCCAGGGTGGCGACCTCGCCCAGCCGCCGGCGCAACGGCAATGCGAGGTCGGTCATCACCGCAAAGTCGGTGGCGCCGCGGCGGTAGATCCACTTCAACACCTGCGCCGCGCGAAACTTCCTCTCGCCCAGGGCGGTGAAAAAATCCTGCATCGCCCCGCGCTCCATGCCCACCAGGTTGACGCGCGGGGTGTTTTGCGCCGCGACCATCAAATCCCCCATCACGAGTCCCGCGGGCAGATTTGCATGTCGTCAAAGAAAAACGCGATCTCGGCGGCCGCGGTTTGCGCGCTGTCGGAACCGTGCACCGTGTTGCGCTCCACCGACTCGGCAAAGTCGGCGCGAATGGTGCCGGGCGCGGCGTCGGCCGGGTTGGTGGCGCCCATGATTTCACGATTGCGCGCAATGGCGCCCTCGCCCTCCAGAACCATCGCCATCACCGGCCCCGAAACCATGTAGCGCAACAGGCCGGCGTAAAAGGGCCGCTCCTTGTGCACCGCATAAAACTCCCCGGCCTCGGCCTGCGACAACCGCACCATGCGCGCCGCCACAATGCGCAGCCCGGCCTGCTCAAACCGCCCGCAAATCGCGCCAATACAATCCCGCGCAACGCCGTCGGGCTTGATGATGGACAGGGTTCTTTCGGTGGGCATGGGGATTCTCCGGTTTTGGGCGGGGGCGGATTGTAGCAGATTGGCGGCGGCAGCGGGGGCTTCCGGCGGTCATGGACTGGAATGATTCTTTTGGCGCCTGGCCACCTTGCAAGTGATTCCGTCAATCCGCGCATCCTGATTTCAACCGGGCAAACACGTTTGTACAGACGACGCGCCATGAATTTTTTGAGGCGATGGAGGATTAAAATTCGAGCCAGGCCCGAGGCCGCAGACGCGTTCTCTCGCCATCGCCGCGTATTCTTCGCTGAGTTCAAAGCCGGTGAAGCGGCGGCCATGCGCATGCGCGACCACGGCCGTGGTGCCGGAGCCG
>RKSH01000080.1 GCA_007570945.1 Gammaproteobacteria bacterium
GCCGGCAGATTTATTACAAAGACAAAAAAGACGCCAGCCGCGAGGAGGTGTTGAACATGATGGCCGGCGGCCAAGAGTTGCAGGAGTTGGAATTCGAGTTGAAGGAGTTTGGGCGTGCGGCGGCGAAATAAGCCGGCGCTGGCGCTGGCGTTGACCCTCACCGCCGCCGCGCCGCTCGCCGTTGCCGACGAATTCGCTGACGGCGAGGCGGTGATGCAAGCGGTGTTCGACCAGGCACGGCGGCATGCAAACCAAAGCGCCGAGGTGGAATTGGTGATTGTCGACTCAGGCGGCCGGGAGCGCGCGCGGGGATTTCGCTACCTGCATAAGATTTTGCCGCAGCGCACCAAAAGTCTCATTAAATTCCACCGCCCGGCCAGCGTCAAAGGCACCGGCCTGCTCAGCGAGACGCCGGACGATGCCGACCGCGCGACGCAGTGGATTTATCTGCCGGCGTTGCGCGCGGTGAAACGCCTGAACGCCGACGACCAGAACAATAGTTTTATCGGCTCGGATTTCAGCAACGGCGACATCGCCGGCCGCCAGGTGTCGCGCGATAACCACGAAATCACCTCACAAGACGCCGCCAAAATCCACATTCGCAGCACGCCAAAGGACGCCGGCGATGCCTACTCGCGCATCGACTCGGTGGTGTTGCGCGACATCCTGGTGCCGGAGCGCATCGTGTTCTACGACCGCAACGGCGACAAACTGAAAACCCTAAGCAACAAGCGCGTGCGCAAAATCGACGGCATGTATTTGGTGGTCGAGGCGGTGATGACCAACCACCAAAGCGGCGGCGCGACGCGACTCACCAAGACGCGCATCGATTTGGCGCGCGACATCGACCCGCGCCGCGTGGGCATGCAGGGCTTGCGAATGTGAGCGCGCGCGATGAGCGGCGCGCCGGGGCTGTCGAGCCCGCCGGGCGCGTCCAGCGCCTCGAGCGGTTTTTCCGCACCGGACGAGGCGCGCGAATTGTCGCGGTGTTAATCTGGTGCGCGCTGGCGGCCGCCGCGGCCGCGCACCTGCCGCGCCTCTCTTTCGACAACGACACTTGGCTGCCGGCCGCGCATCCGTTGCGCGCCGAGTTGGAATCTTTCCGCGCCGCGTTTGAGCCGGACGAGGCGTTGTTGGTCGCGGTTGAACTGCCGGCCGATTTTTTCGCGCGCGAGATGACGCGGGCGATTCGGCAACTCGACGCCGCCATCGCCGCCTTGCCTGCGGTGCGCCATGTCCTCTCGCCGGCCACCGCGACCACGATTATCGACCGCGGCGATGCGCTGGAAATTATCTCCTTTGGCGATGCGCTGGACAAGGGTTTCCTCGACGCCGACTCTTTCCGCCAAAGGTTCGACCGCTCGCCATATGCCGGCAAGTTGCTGTCTGCCGACCACCGCGTGGCCGCGCTGCGCGTGGCGGTTGAACGCGGCGGAGCCGAAGCGCGCGCGATGGCAGTGGCCGCCGTCGTCGACACCGTCCGCCGCCATGTCGAAACCCACGACGGCGCGGCCGCCCACTTCGCCGGCGAGGCCGCGTTGAAGGATGAACTGAACCGCGCCACCCGCGCGCAACTGCCGAAATTGCTGGCGTTAGCCGCGTTGGCGTTGGCGGTGTTCCTGCGCTTGGCCTGCGGCAACTGGCGGCGCGCCGCGCTGGTGTTCACCGCCGCGGGCGCGGCCGTGGCCGCCTGCCTCGGCTTGTTGGCGGCGCGCGGCTGGCCTATGAACGCGGTGCTGTTGGCGCTGCCGGTGATGGTCGCGGTTATCGCGGTGGCCGACGCACTGCACATCCTGGCGCGGTGGGATGGATTGGGCGGCGGGGAGGCGGACGACGGCCACGGTGACAGCGACGACGCCTCCCGCCTCACCGCCACCGTCCGCCAAACTTGGCTGCCGTGCCTCGGCGCCAGCGTCACCAGCGCGGTCGGCTTCGGCGCGTTTGCGGTCAGCGAACTCATCCCGCTGCGCCACTTCGGGCTGGCGTCGGCGGCCGCGATTCTCTACGCCTACCCGCTGATTGTCGGCGCGGTGTGGGGCGGCTTGTGGCTGGCGCCGGGCCTGCGCCGGTCGCCACGGCCGCGAATCGCATGGAAAAAATTAGCCGCGGCCGCGTACCACCCAAGCGCCGCACATGCCGGGCGCGTGGCGCTCGCCGCGCTGCTCATCGCCGCGCTGCTCGGCGGCGGGCTCATCACGCTTCGCACCGAGACCAACTTCCTCACCGTGTTTTTCGCCGAGGACAGCCGCGTGCGCCGCGCCTTCGATGTGGTGGACGCCGGGCTCGGCGGCTCCGGGCGGGTGGAAGTGACGCTTCACGGCGGCGCGGCTGCGTTCGCATCGGCCGCGGCGCTGGCTCAAGTCGAGAGCCTGGCCACCCGCGCGACAGCCATCGACAGCGTCAACCAGGTCGACAGTTACCTCCTGCCGGTGGCCATGGCGCATGCGGCATTTACCGGCGGCGGCGATAACGGCGAAACCGCCCTGCCCGCCACCGACGCCGCGCTGGCGCAGGAATTATTGTTCCTGTCGTTGTCGCGCGGCGAGGCGCAGCGCGGTGTCTTGTCGCCGTATCTGGACTTCGATCACAGCAGCGCGCGCTTGAGTTTGCAAACCGCCAACCTCGACTCCGCCGCGCTGCAACAGACCCTGGCCGCGACCGCGGCCGTGGCCGCAGATTTCGAGCCCGCGGCTGTCGGCGCGACCGCAGCCGAATCCGTCACCATCACCGGCCTCAATGTGTTCATCCACCACCTCGGCCAACTGGTCTTGCGCACGCAGGCATTCAGCATCGCGCTGACCCTCGCCATCATCGCCGCGCTGCTACTGGTGCAATTCGGCTGGCGCGCCGGCGCATGCGGTCTCATCGCCAACCTCCTGCCGCTGGCGGCCACCGCCGGCTTGGTCGCGTGGTTAGGTCACCCGTTCGACTTCGCCGCCATCCTCATCGCCGGCGTCACCCTCGGCCTGTCGGTGGACGACACCATCCACTTTTTGCACCATTATCGGCGCGGCGGTGCCGGCCGCGGCATCGATGCCGACGGTGACGATAGCCGCGCCCGCGCCTTAAACCGCACCGCGCGCCCCATCGTGCTCACCAGCGCGCTGTTCTGCTGCGGCCTGGCGGTCGTCGGCGCCTCCGACCTGGTCGTGCTGCGCAAATTCGCCGCCTTCACCGCTTTCGGCATCACCGCCGCGCTGTTAGCCACGCTGGTGGTGCTGCCGGCGCTGCTGAAACTGGTTGGCCGGGGGCGGGAATGACGGTTGAGGCCCCGCCGGCGGTGGACGCGGTGCGCCAGGCGCTGCCGGTGTGGGACATTGCGCCGGAGGCGGAGGTGAAACTGCTGACTCATTCCGAGAATGCGGTTTACTTAGTGGCGCCGGCCGCCGGGCCGCGGGTGGTTTTGCGCATCCACCGCCCGAACTACCACTCAAAAAATGCCATCGCCGGCGAACTGGCCTGGCTGCAGGCGCTGCATGAAGAGCGGACGGTGGAGGCGCCGGTGGCGGTGGCGGGAAGTGACGGCGCGCACATTCAAACTGTTGAGCTCAAAGACATCGGCCGCCGCCATGCCGTTGCCTTTGAGTTCATGGACGGTGAACCGCCGGCCGAAAACGACGAGCAAAATCCGGCGGCGTTCCAAAGACTCGGCGAAGTGACCGCCCGGCTTCACCGCCATGCGCTGGGCTGGCGGCGGCCGCGCGGTTTTCAACGCCTGCGCTGGGACGATGAAAGCATCTTCGGCGCGCGCCCCCACTGGGGCGACTGGCGGCGCGCGCCGGGCATGGACGCCGCCGCCGAAAAACTGCTCGGCCGCCAGCAGGCGGTCATCCGCCGGCGGCTGCGGTCATTCGGCGCCGGGCGCGGGCGTTTCGGCCTTATCCACGCCGACCTGCGCCCGGCCAACCTCCTGCTGCACGGCGATGCCACCCGGGTGATTGATTTTGACGACTGCGGCTTCGGCTGGCTGCTGTACGATTTGGCCGCGGCTTTTTCGTTCTTTGAAGGCGGCGCACAAGTGCCGGCCCTCACCGACTGCTGGCTGCGCGGCTACCGGCGAATCCGCCCGCTATCAAAGGAGGAGGAAAACGAAATCCCGACGTTTCTGATGCTGCGCAGAATGGCCCTGCTGGCCTGGATCGGCTCGCACCCGGAAACCGCCCTCGCCGCCCGCCACGCGCCTTTTTTCACCCGCGACTCATGCGAGATGGCCGAGGGCTATTTGGCGGAGGCCGTTTGACATTCAACGCCGGCCTTTGCCAAGATAAGCGCGCCATTCACCACTCCCTGCGAGGATTTCAAATGAAAAGCCGCATCTTTCCGGCCGTCACCCTCACCCTCACCGCCGCTTTGCTTCTGGCCGGCGTGGCGCAAGCGCAAATTGTCATTGAAGAAAGCGGTGACGACGGCGGGCGCGGCTTGTCTGACAATTTTTTCGGCGAGGTGGGCTTCACCGGCGCCGCCGGCTCCAGCCACCAGCGGACTTTCGGCTCGGTTGAAATCGGCTACGACGGCACGTTCGCCGATGACCGCGGGCGGGTTTTTCTCAGCGCCATCGCCAGCAACTCGGATATTGAGTTGGACCTGGAGTTGAAGAGCAGCGCGCGCACTCGGGCGGACACAACCAACGCCCTACCGCGCTCCAATACCCCGAGCACCCGGACGCTGAAAGAAGACAGCAGCAATTTTGACCTCGGCGATGCCTACGTGCGGTACGAGCTTCCGGGCAATTTCGTGTTCACCGCCGGGCGCGCACGCGTCTCGTGGGGGCAGTTCAACCTGGTGTCGCCGGTGAATCTCGCGTTGCCGGTGACGCCGCAGAGCAACGAAGCCTCGGTGCGCAAGGTCAACCTGCTGGTGCCGCAGGACCAGGTTTCGTTTTCGTGGTATCCCAATGAGCGGATAGAGTTTCAGGGGTACTATTTCTTCAGCACCAACATTGATCCACTGGTGGAGGAGGTAACCCGGAACCGGGGGTCAGACCGGATAATCTTTAACTACGGCGACCAAGTAGGTGAGGAAGCCCGAGATGAGCCGGCCGACCGGCTCGACTTGACTCGCCACAGTCACCGTGCGGCGCGGCTGATGTTTTATCCCGACTGGGGGACCCTCGGCTTCACCTGGCACAAGGGGCGCAAGGCGTTGGCGTTTTCGTCCAATTTGGCGACGGTGGATGCGCCCATGCTTAATAGCAACCACGATATTTACAACGTCCGCCGCCACGTAGACTTTCCCGAAGCCGACAACTTCGGGTTTGAATTCGCCATCCCGGCCGGGCAGTGGATTTGGAAGTTTGAGATGCTGTACCAAGACACCGTCGTGGACCTGGAAGGGTTTTCAATCGCTATTAATCGCAGCGAAACGTTGCCAACACTGATTGGCAACCGTGATTATTTCGATGCGGTGCGCAGAAGAAACAACGGCAAACTCTACATCCCCGTGGACCGTTACATCTTCGGCATCGGCGCCGAGTCCGACCGTGACAAATGGCGCTTTGACCTCAGCCTGTTCGTCATTGACGACCGTTTTGACAGTACCGGCGACGAACTAATTCGACTGGAAAGAGCCGCCGGCTTTGAAACCGACCGCGACACCTTGATTTTCCCCGCCATCAGCGTCGCCAGATACATCGGCGGAAACAAAGAGCGCGAGGCCGGCGTGTTGGCCGGCTTCCTCGGCGCCTACTTCGGCGTGTCCACCTACTACACCGCAAAAATCGGCGACGACTTCCGCTGGACCGCCGGCGTGGAAGCCGCCAGTTCCCTGCGCGACCAATTCCTAAGCGAGCGCGAAGACCGCTACGAACTCGCCGACGACCTCTCCGCCGGATTTCGGCTGAGTGTGATTTACAATTTCTAAGTGGCGGCGCGGCGGTCAGGCGGCCTTACGGTTGCCGGCCGCCAACTGGCGTAGCACGTAGTGCAAGATGCCGCCGTGGCGGTAGTATTCCCATTCCTTGGGCGTGTCGATGCGGACGCGGGCGGTGAATTTTTTGTCGTCGGCGGTGACGCTTACCGTGCGGGCGCCTTTGGTGAGGCCGTGAATTGAAAAAACCTCGCGGCCGCTGAGGCCCAGAGATTTGCGGCTCTCGCCGTCGGCGAACTGCAACGGCAACAGACCCATGCCGATTAGGTTGGAGCGGTGGATGCGCTCGAAACTCTCCACCAAAACCGCGCGTACGCCGAGAAGCATCGGGCCCTTGGCGGCCCAGTCGCGCGACGAGCCGGCGCCGTATTCGCGGCCGGCAATCACCAACAGCGGCGTGCCCTCATCGGCGTAGCGCCGGGCGATGTCGTAAATGGCGCCGACCTCGCCGCTCGGCTGATGGGCGGTGACGCCGCCCTCGGTGCCGGGGGTGAGCTCGTTGCGCAGGCGCAGGTTGGCGAAAGTGCCGCGCATCATCACTTCATGGTTGCCGCGCCTTGAGCCGTAGGAGTTGAAGTCGGCGCGCGCCACGCCCTGCTCCAGCAGAAATTTGCCGGCCGGGGTGTCCGGGTGGATGGCGCCGGCCGGGGAAATGTGGTCGGTGGTGATGCTGTCGCCGAGCACCGCCAGCGCGCGCATGCCGCAAATCTCGCCGGCGATGCCCGGCGGCTGCCGGGTCATGCCCTCAAAATAAGGCGGATTTTGCACATATGTGGAGGCGGCGTCCCAGGCGAAGCGGCCGGACTGCGGCGTTTCCATGGCGCGCCAGCGGGCGTCGCCGTGAAACACATCGGAGTAGCGCGCCTTGAACATTTCGCGGTTGACGGTGCCGCGCACCGCATCAAGAATCTCGCGCTGGCTGGGCCAGATGTCGCGCAGAAAAACCTCGCCGCCATCGGCGCCGCGGCTTAGGGGCTGGTTGTAAAAATCGATTTTGGCCGTGCCGGCCAGGGCGTAGGCCACCACCAACGGCGGCGAGGCGAGGAAGTTCATCCGCACGTCGCCGTGCACGCGCCCCTCAAAGTTGCGGTTGCCGGACAGCACCGAGGCGACGATGAGGTCGCTGTCGCGCACCGCCGCGCCGATGGCCTCGGGCAGCGGGCCGCTGTTGCCGATGCAGGTGGTGCAGCCATAGCCGACCACATCAAAGCCCAGCTGCCGCAACGGCGCCAGCAGGCCGGCCTCCTCAAGGTAGGCGGTGACCACCTGCGAGCCGGGCGCCAGCGAGGTCTTGACCCACGGCGCCACGCCGAGCCCGCGGGCGACGGCGTTGCGCGCCAGCAGCGCGGCGGCCATGATGACATCGGGATTGGAGGTGTTGGTGCAACTGGTGATGGCGGCGATGACCACCGCGCCGTCTTCCACGTCAAAAGTGCCGCCGTCCTCCCCGGTGACGGTGGCGGCGGCGGCGGAAACGGTGGTTGCAGGCTCGGAACCGCCGCGCTCAGCGCGCATGGCACTGAGGGCGGTGGTGATGGCGGTGCCAGCGTCGCTCAGGGCGATGCGGTCCTGCGGGCGCTTGGGACCGGCGATGCTGGGCACCACGTTGTTCATGTCGAGGGTGAGGGTGTCGCTGTAAGTTGCCGCCGGTGCGCCGGTTTCGCGGAACATTCCCTGGCGGCGGGTGTAGGCCTCCACCAGCGCGACCTGCTCCTCCGGGCGGCCGGTGAGGCGCAGGTAGTTCAGCGTTTCGGCGTCCACCGGGAAAATGCCGCAGGTGGCGCCGTATTCCGGGGCCATGTTGGCGATGGTGGCCTGGTCGGCGAGCGACAGCGAGTCCAAACCATCACCGAAGAATTCCACGAACTTGCCGACCACGCCTTTCTTGCGCAGCATCTCGGTGACGGTCAGCACCAGGTCGGTGGCGGTGGCGCCCTCGGCCAGGCGGCCGCGCAACTCAAAGCCCACCACCGGCGGGATGAGCATGACGATGGGCTGGCCGAGCATGGCCGCCTCCACCTCAATGCCGCCGGCGCCCCAGCCGAGCACGCCGAGGCCGTTAATCATGGTGGTGTGGGAGTCGGCGCCGACCAGAGTGTCGGGGTAGGCGCGCAGCACGCCGTCATGCGCCTTGCTGAACACCACGCTGGCGAGGAACTCAAGGTTGACCTGGTGCACGATGCCGGTGGACGGCGGCACCACCTGAAAGTTGTCAAAAGCCTGCTGCCCCCAGCGCAGGAATGCGTAGCGCTCCTTGTTGCGCCGGTATTCCAGCGCCGCGTTCAAATCCAGCGCGCGGTCGCTGCCGAAGTGGTCCACCATCAGCGAGTGGTCGATGACCAGGTCGGCCGGCGACAGCGGATTAATCAGCGCCGGGTCGCCGCCCAACGCCGACATGGCATCGCGCATGGCCGCCAGGTCCACCACCGCCGGCACGCCGGTGAAGTCCTGCAGCAAAACCCGCGCCGGGGTGAACGCGATTTCGGTGGCGTCGGCCCGGCCGTTCCATGCGGCCAGGGATTCAATGTCGGCCGCCGTCACCCCGTCGCCGTCCTCGGTGCGCAGCAAATTTTCCAGAAGGATTTTCAGCGAGTACGGCAGGCGCGCAAGGTCGTTTTTGCCGGCCAGGGCGTCAAGCGCGTGGATTTCATATGTTTTGCCGGCAACATCCAGGGTGGTGCGGGCGTTGAAAGTGTTTTTCATTGTCTCTCGGAAAGCGGGGTGAAAGCGAAAGTGGCGCGGATTATAGCACGAGCTCAATGGACTCCGCCTCGCGGTTTTCAATTTCAATTTGCGTCGCGATTTTGCGCAGCGCCAGCGCGACAATTTTTGCCACCGCTTTTTTTTCGGTGCGGCCGTATTCTTTGATGCGCGGCATTTCCAGAATTTTGCCAACCCAGCGGCCGCCCACTTCGCGCTCGGTGATGATGGTCAGTTTCATCGCGCGCGCAAGTGTAGCACAACTCACCGGCCGCCGGCCACGGCCAGAACTTTGCCGTGGGCGCGCCGGTAATCGCCCACGCTCATTGCGACGGACTCATGATGCCCGCATTTCGCTCATGGTTTTTCCGGTTAAGGTTGGAGAATCGACGTCCTCCCGCCGCAGATTTTCAAGCACGGCGCGAATGGCGCCGCGGTAGGCCGGGAGGCGGGGGTAAATCTCGCTGACTTTGCCCTCGTCGTATTCGTGCGCGGCGATGTTGCGGTCCTCAAGCATGTATGTCCAGCCAGAGTTTTTCATCCTCCAGCCAATCCTGGGCGTAGGATTTCTGGAACACCCGTCTCGGCTGCGGGGCGACATGGATTCTCACAGACGCAAGACAAGCGTGCAGGGCCCGCCAGCAGCATTCAAACGTAAATTCAAACCGCTTCACCGCGGCGGTTTGAACCAATTTTTCCTCGTCCACCTCAGCGGCCAGAGCCGCATCAAGCCGCCGCAACGCCCTTTCCAAATTGCACAGCCGCCAATGCAGTCTTTCATTGTTCATAAAGGAACATCCCCTCTTTCAATATTTGGGATTTAAACGGTTCACTCGCATCATCAAGCCGCACACAGTCAACTTCCAACAAAGTGTCGGCCTCGTCAACAATATCCATCACTTTCCCCCACTCCCGGGCGCCGGCGCCCGGGCATTCCACCGCAAGGTCAATATCCGAGCGCGGGCTGTGGTCGCCTCTGGCGCGGGAGCCGTACAGGCGGATGCTGCGCACGAAATGCAACTGTGCGATTTTGCCGATGAACCCGTAATCGCCGAGGGCCGCCGGCGCATGTTGCGCCGGGGGACTCAATGCTCGCCGCCGGATTTGAAGTTGAAGACGGCGCCGGCGCGGATGCCGGAGGGCCATCTTGTGGTGACGGTTTTCATGCGGGTGTAGAAGCGCACGCCTTCGGGGCCGTGGATGTGGTGGTCGCCGAACAGCGAGCGCTTCCAGCCGCCGAAACTGTGGAACGCGAGCGGCACCGGGATGGGGACATTGACGCCGACCATGCCGATTTGCGCGCGGCTTGCGAACTCGCGCGCGGCGTCGCCATCGCGGGTGAAGATGGCGCAGCCGTTGCCGTATTCGTGGTCGTTCACCAACTGCAACGCCTCGGCGAACGAGCCGGCGCGCACGATGCAAAGCACGGGGCCGAAAATCTCGTCGCGGTAAATCGACATCGCCGGCGTGACGCGGTCGAAGATGGTGCCGCCGACAAAGCAGCCGTTCTCGTAGCCCGGCACCGCGCAGCCGCGCCCGTCCAACACCAACGCCGCGCCCTCGCTAACGCCACGGTCGATGTAGCCCTCGATGCGCGCCTTCGCGGCCGGCGTAATCACCGGGCCCATCTCCGCGGCCGGGTCGTCGAACGGGCCCACCTTCAACGCCGCCACGCGCGGCTTGAGCGCCGCAGCCAACGCATCGCCGACTTCATCGCCCACCGCGACCACCACCGACACCGCCATGCACCGCTCGCCGGCCGAGCCAAAGGCCGCGCCGATGACCGCGTCCGCGGCTTGGCGCAAGTCCGCGTCCGGCATCACCACCATGTGATTCTTCGCGCCGCACAACGCTTGGACGCGTTTGCCGTGCGCGCAGCCGATGCGGTAGATGCGCTCGCCGATGGCGGTGGAGCCGACGAAACTCACCGCCTGCACGCGCGCGTCGGTCAGCAGCGCGTCCACCGCTTCCTTGTCGCCGCCGAGGACATTCAACACGCCGGCCGGCAACCCCGCTTCCGCCATCAACTCGGCCAACGCAAAACCGCATGACGGGTCTTTCTCGGATGGCTTGAGCACAAAAGTATTGCCGCAGGCGATGGCGATGGGGAACATCCACATCGGCACCATGGCGGGGAAGTTGAACGGCGTAATCCCCGCGCACACGCCGAGCGGCTGGCGCATGCTCCACGAGTCGACGCTGGCGGCGACGCTGTCGGAATACTCGCCCTTGAGCAGTTGCGCAATGCCGCAGGCGAACTCCACGACTTCCAAGCCGCGGGTGATGGAGCCGCGCGCGTCTTCCAATGTTTTGCCGTGCTCGCTGGACACCAATCGCGCCAACTTATCCATGTCGCGCTTGATTAACGCGCGGAAGTTGAACATGACTTGCGCGCGCTTGGTCGCCGGCGTCGCGGCCCAGGCCGGGAAGGCCTCCGCGGCCGCGGTGATGGCATCGCGCACTTCCTCCGCCGACGCCAACGGCACGCGCTTGGCTACCTCGCCGAGCGCCGGGTTATACACATCGCCGAAGCGGCCGCTCTTGCCGGAGATGCGTTTGCCGTTGATGTAGTGGCTGAGGGTTTGTTGCACTTCAATGTCCATGGTTGCCTCCGGGTTTTTGGCGGTGAGGGTTTGGGGAAATCATAGCATTACCGCAGCGCCGCAGAATTACCGGCGCCGGTTGCGGCGCGGAGTCGGCGATGGTGAAAGCGGCGCGCACCGTGGCGGCGGCGGAATCGGCGGCGGCGGAATCGGCGGCGTGGACAGTGGCCAGGGGACTCTCACCGCCGACTTCATCGCCCACCCCGGCAATGCCGCTGAGGCCAACGCTGTAATCGACATCGTCCTCGGCACGTCGCCGGCCGCCGCCAAGGCCGACCACGGCGAGGCCGAGAGCGCGGGTGTCGATGTCGGCGACCACGCCCCCGGCATCGGCAAACACCGGCAGCGCCACCGCCGCCATCGGAAGTTGTTCGGTGCACTTGTCCATGAAATCGGCGGCGCCGCCCAGCGCATGCACCATGGCGCCGAACACCTCCGCCGCCCGGCCGCCGGCCAGCGCCGCCTCCGCCGCCGCCTCCGCCGCCTCCGCCGTCGCCTCCGCGCCGGCCAACAGCAGCATCTCCACCGCCAACGCCGCCACCACCGTTGCAAACCTCGGCGCATGCACCTCCCCGCGCAGGAACCGCACGGTGAACTCCACCTCCAGCGCATTGCCCGCAGCCGGCGCCAGCGGCTGGTTCATGTCGGTCACCAGCGCGGCGGCGGGCAGTTGCAGTTCGCGCGCGACGCCGTTGATGCTTGCGGCCAGTTCATCGGCGGCGGCCGGGGTGGCGGCGAAAGCGCCGTTGCCGCATTTCACATCCATGGCTAGCGCGCCGACGCCGGCGGCCAATTTTTTGCTGAGAATGGAGGCGGTGATGAGCGGCGCCGACTCGACGGTGGCGGTGACATCGCGCACCGCGTAGATGCGCCTGTCGGCCGGCGCCAGGTCGGCGGTCTGGCCGATGATGGCGCAGCCGACGGCGTCCACCACGCGGCGAAAAGTGTTGCGCTCCGGCGTTGTGTTGTAGCCGGGAATGCTGTCCAACTTGTCCAACGTGCCGCCGCTGTGGCCAAGGCCGCGGCCGGAGACCATGGGAACGGCGACTCCGCATGCCGCGACGATGGGCGCCAGGGCCAAACTGACGCAGTCGCCGACACCGCCGGTGGAATGCTTGTCCACAACGGTGCCGTCCCAGGCCAGCACGCTACCGGAGTCGCGCATGGCGGCGGTGAGCGCGGCGGTCTCGGCAAAGCTCATGCCGCGCAAGAAAACCGCCATGGCGAAAGCGGCGACCTGCGCGTCACTGACGGTGTTGTCGGCGACGCCGGCGGTAAACTCGCGCAACTCGCCGGCACTGAGCGCGCCGCCGTCGCGCTTTTTGCGGATGAACTCCTGAACCAGCATCAGCCGGCGTCGAGCACCCGGCGCGCGTCATCGAGCAGTGAACTTGCGCCGATGCGAAAACGCGCCGGCCGCAGGTAATCGGCGCCCATGATGTGGTCGGCGATGGCGATGTATTCGGCGGCGGCGGCCACCGTGGCGATGCCGCCGGCGGCCTTGAAGCCGGTGGCGGCGCCGTGCTCGGCAATGACGCCGAGAATGTCGTGGGC
>RKSH01000047.1 GCA_007570945.1 Gammaproteobacteria bacterium
CGCGGCCTGCTTGCCGAAAGCGGCGATTTGCGTCTCGATGGCGGCGAAGTCCAACGCCTCGGCGCCGCGCAACACCGGCACCACCAAGCCGCGCGGGGATGAGACCGCGATGCCGATGTCGCAGTAGTTGTGGTAGATGATGTCGTCGCCGTCCACCGCCGCGTTGACCACCGGGAACTCTTGCAGGCCGGCTGCGCAGGCCTTGACAAAAAATGACATGAAGCCAAGCCGCGCGCCGTGGCGTTTTTCAAACGCGTCTTTGTGGCGCGCGCGCAACTCCATCACCGCGTGCATGTTGACTTCGTTGAAGGTGGTGAGGATGGCCGCGCCCTGCTGCGACTCGAGCAACCGGCGCGCAATGGTGCGGCGAATGCGGCTCATGGCCTCGCGCCGTTCGTTGCGCGATGCCGACGCCAGCGGCGGTGAAGACGGTGACGCCGCCGCCGTTGGTGAGGGCGGCGGGGTTTTTTTCTCCTCCGGCGCCGTCTGTTCCTGAAAATAACGCAGCACGTCCTCTTTAAGAATGCGCCCGCCCTTGCCGCTGCCGGGGATGGCGGCGGGGTCGATGTTGTGCTCGGTCAGCAGGCGGCGCACCGCCGGGGAAAGGGCGGCGGCATCCGCGCCGTCGGCACCGCCGTCTTTGGCCCCGGCGGCGTCATCTTCGGACTCGGGTGCACCGTTTTCCCCGGCTGCACCGTCATCCTCGGACTCGCCGCCACCGTTTTCACCGGCCCCGGATTCGGCGGCGGTTTCCCCCGGCACCAGCACCGCCAGCGCCTGGCCGGCGGTGACGGTGGCGCCTTCGGCCTGCAGGATTTTGTCCACCACTCCGCTCTCCGGCGCCGGCACTTCCAGCACCACCTTTTCGGTTTCCAGCTCCACCAGCACCTCCTCGCGGCGGATGGACTCGCCGGCTTTTTTGTGCCAACCGGCGACCACCGCGTCGCTCACCGACTCGGGCAACTGCGGGACTTTGATTTCAATGCTCACCGCGCGCGCTCCTCAGGCTTTAGGCGTTGACCGCCAGCATTTCCGGCTCGGTGGCGAGGGCGTCGTCCACCAGTTTGTCCTGCTGCTCCAGATGCAGGGCGTAAAACCCCACCGCCGGCGACGGCAAACCGTCGCGGCCGGCGTAGCCCAGGGTCTGGTGCGAGACCATGCAGTTGCGCAGGTGGTGGCGGGTTTGGTACCACGCGCCCTGGTTTTGCGGCTCCTCCTGGCACCAGATAATTTCGCCGGCGTTGGGGTAGCGCATGATGGCGCGGGTCAACTCCTTGACCGGAAACGGATACAACTGCTCCACGCGCACGATGGCCACATCCAGCAGGCAGCGTTCGTCGCGGCGCCGCACCAAATCGAAATACACCTTGCCGGTGCACAGCACCACGCGGCTGATGTGCTTGGGGTCGTGGGCCAACTGGTCATCGAGCACGGTGTGGAAGCCGCCGCCGGCGAGGTCGTCCACGGTGGACACCGAAAGTTTGTGGCGCAGCAGGCTCTTCGGCGTGAGCACCACCAGCGGCCGGCGGTACGGGCGCACCGCCTGGCGGCGCAGCATGTGGAACATCTGCGCCGGGGTGCTGGGCACGCACACCTGCATGTTGTGCCGCGCGCACAGTTGCAGGTAGCGCTCAAGCCGCGCCGAGGAATGCTCCGGGCCCTGGCCTTCATAGCCGTGCGGCAGCAGCATGCACAGCCCCGACAGCCGCCCCCACTTGGCCTCGCCGCTGCTGATGAACTGGTCGATGACCACCTGCGCGCCGTTGGCGAAGTCGCCGAACTGCGCCTCCCAAATGACCAGGCAGCGCGGCTCGGTGGTGCTGTAGCCGTACTCGAAACCCAGCACCGCCTCCTCCGACAGCAGCGAGTTAATCACCGTCACCTGCCGCGCGTCGGCGATGTGCTGCAGCGGAATGTGCACCTCACGGTTGTTCTGGTTGTGCAAAATGGCGTGGCGGTGGAAGAACGTGCCGCGCCCCGAATCCTGCCCCGACAGCCGCACCTGGTGGCCCTCGTCCACCAGCGATGCGTAGGCCATGTTTTCGGCAAAGCCCCAATCCAGCGGCGCTTCCCCGGCCGCCATGCGGTCGCGCTCGGCCATGATTTTTTCAATGCGCGGGTGCAGGCGGAAACCGGCGGGCAGTTTGCGCATGCGCGCGTGCAAGTCGGCGATGCGCTCGGGCGCCACCGCGGTCGCCGCCGGCATGTCCCACTCGGTGTTCAGGTACGGCTTCCAGTCCACCATCAGCGCCACCTTGCCGATGTCGATCATCTGCCCGGCCACCACCTTGCCCTGCTCCAGCGAGGCGCGGTAGTTGTCCACCATGGCCCGCGCCTCTTTTTTGCCGAGCGCTTTTTCCGCGATGAGCCGCGCCGCGTACACCTGGCGCGGCGGCGGGTGCTTTTTGATGGTCTGGTACATCACCGGCTGCGTCACCGCCGGTTCGTCGGCCTCGTTGTGGCCGTGGCGGCGGTAGCACACCAGGTCGATGACCACGTCCTTGTTGAACTCCATGCGGTAGTCCAGCGCGAGGCGGGTGGCGAAGATCGCCGCATCCGCGTCGTCGCCGTTGACATGGAAAATGGGCGCCTGCACCAGCTTGGCCACCTCGGTGCAGTACAAAGTGGAGCGCGCGTCCAGCGGATTGCTGGTGGTAAAACCGATTTGGTTGTTGACGATGATGTGCACGGTGCCGCCGTTGGCGAAACCGCGCGCCGCCGACATGTTCAGCGTTTCCATCACCACGCCCTGGCCGGCGAACGCGGCGTCGCCGTGGATTAGCAGCGGAATCACCGTCTCGTGCCTACGGTCGCCGCGCCGGTGCTGGCGCGCGCGCACCGAGCCCTGCACCACCGGGTTGATGATTTCAAGATGCGAGGGGTTAAACGACAGCGCAAGATGCACCGGCCCGCCCGGCGTCATGATGTCGGAGGAAAATCCCTGGTGGTATTTGACATCGCCGGTGCTGAAGTCGCCGCCGCCGCCCTCACCGTGGCGGCCCTCAAACTCCTCAAACAATTCGCCGGGCGCCTTGCCCAGAATGTTCACCAGCACATTAAGCCGCCCGCGGTGCGCCATGCCGAGCACCACCTCTTTCGCCCCGGCCGCGCCGCAACGCTGCACCAGGTCGCTCAGCATGGGGATTAGGCACTCGCCGCCCTCCAGCGAAAAGCGCTTCTGCCCGGTGTATTTGGAGTGCAGGTAACGCTCAAGACCCTCGGCCGCGGTGATGCGCTGCAGAATGTGCCGGCGCTCGCCGTCCGCCAGCGGCGGCCGCACCGGGTCGGTTTCCAGCCGCTCGCGCAACCAGTGCACCTCGTCCATCTCGGTCAGGTGAAAATATTCCACGCCCACCGGGCCGCTGTAGGCGCCGTGCAGAATTCTGAGAATGTCGGCCAGTTTCATCCGCTTGCCGGCGGTGAGGCCGCTGGGGAAAACTGTTTCCAAATCGCCGGCCAGGTCGCCCAGTTCCAGTTCCGCCACCGCCGGTTTCGGCGTCAGGCCCAGCGGGTCGAGGGACGCGATGAGGTGGCCGCGGCTGCGGTAGGAGGCCACCAGGGCCTGCACCGCCTCCCGCTTGCGCGCCGGGGCATCGGCGGCGGCGGCGGTCCCGGCGCCATCCAGTGCGGCCGCCACATCACCGGCCCCGGCGCGCGCCGCCCAGTCCTCAAGATAAATCGCGTTGTCCGGCGACAGGTAGCTGGCGTTCATCGCGCCGAGTATAACACCGGCGCTTCCGCCGCTTCGCAACGCGATAGCGCAAATTCTGGCCGCCGCCGGATCGGCCATGTCGGCCTGGTGATGATTTGCCATGCCGCGTTGAAGATGATTTACCCCGGCATGCCGCGGTTGCTGTAAAGTGTGCGGCGGCGTGTTGTCCTGCCGGATTTTTCACCTCCCATCAACCCCGACCGCCTGACAGTGGAAAACTTCGAATCGCTGTTCAAACTCGCCCAGATTATCGTCGTCGACCTGGTGTTGGCCGGCGACAACGCCGTCGTCATCGGCATGGTGGCCGCCAAGTTCCCCGCCGAGCAACGCCGCCGGGTGATTTTCTACGGCGCCGGCGCGGCGGTGCTGTTGCGCATTTTGTTCGCGGTCATCACCGTGCATTTGTTGCAAATCACCGGCCTGCTGTTGGCCGGCGGTCTGCTGCTTTTGTGGATTTGCTGGAAGTTGTGGCGCGATTTGCGCGCGCCGGCGGCGAAATCGGAGCTGGCGCCGCAACCCGCCGATGACGGCAACGGCGGCGGCGGCCCGCCGCTTCGCAGCGCGATTGTGCAAATCGTGGTCGCCGATGTGTCGATGTCGCCGGACAATGTGCTGGCCGTGGCCGGCATCGCCGAAGGCCAGGCCATGCTGTTGGTGTTCGGTCTCACGCTGTCAGTCGCGCTCATGGCCTTCGCCGCCACGCTCATCGCCAACCTGCTGGAACGCCACCGCTGGATTGGCTATGTGGGCCTTTTGATGATTCTCTATATCGCGCTGAAGATGATTTACACCGGCACGCTGCAACTTCTGTAAAGCGCGCGGACGCCGGGTTTGACCCGGCGTCCAGGTTGCGGCTGGAGT
>RKSH01000220.1 GCA_007570945.1 Gammaproteobacteria bacterium
CGGCGTGCCGGTTGTCCGGGGTGCAGGTGACGACGGCGCCATCCGGCAGCAGCACGTCAGCCTCCAGCAGCCCGTCGTGGACAAAACCGTGGCGAAAGCCGCTGGACTCGATGCCGATGCCGACCACCGCGCCGCCGACCGTGATGTGCTTCAGTTCCGGCGTCACCGCCGGCAGAAACCCGCGCGGCAGGGTGTGCGCCACCACTTGCGCGTAGGTGCACAGCCCCTCCACCTCCAGCACCCGGTTGGCGCGGTCCAAATCCAGCACATGGTTAAACGCCGCCAGCGAAACCGTCGGCCGCGCCGCGCGCCCGCCGCCGGCGTAGCGAAACAGATTGGAGGTGGTGCGTTTGCCCAGCCGGAATCCGCCGCGCACACCGCCAAGCCGGCGCGCCAGTCGCGCCAGGCGGGTTTGGTATGCGGCATGCGGCATGGGCGCGAGTGTAACAAGCCCTGGGCGGGTTCAAACACATGTGAGACGTTTTTAGCCGGAAAGGGTTGGGCGGCCTCATCGTTTTTCCCATCACAGAAAACCGGCGGCCACCCGATGCAGATTGAGAGTCTGCGGGTCAAATCACACTGGACGACTGCCCCCACCGCCCACACGGCGGCAAAAAACAAAACTTCCGCACCCTAATGGTGTATTATCCATACCTCGCCGAGGCCGCCTGAATTGTCTCACATGTATTGAGCCCGTACACCAACTTCATATCACCCCGCCATGCCTTTATACCGAATCGGCCGCAGCGATCGTTGTGACATTGTGCTGGGCGACCGCGCCGTGTCCAAAATGCATGCCGAACTGTTGGCTCTGGATGACGGGCGTTTGTATTTGAGCGATTGCGCCAGCAACAACGGCACGCATGTCTTGCGCGAAGGGCAGTGGCGGGCGATTCGTCAGGCTTTTGTGCAACCCGCCGAGCGTGTGCGCTTCGGCGCGGTGGAGTTGACGGCGGCGGAGTTATTGCGGAAAATCCCCCATCGAGAATCCGAACAAGGCGGCCGCCGGCCCGCAAGCGACAACAACCCGTCGCCAAACTCATTGCCGCAGGGCCCGGTGAAGCGGCATCCTGAAACCGGCGAAATCATTCCATCCTGACCACCGCAACCGCAAAACCCATGCACATAAACCCATCCAGCCACGCCGCATCCACCCGAGTGGTGGTCGCGTTCGGCGCGTTGCTTTGCGCGTGCGTTTTTGTCTTCGCGGCCGGGCATGCATTAAGCGGCGGCTTGGCGAAGGCGTTGCTGGACTTCCCGCCCGGCAATGAACTCTTGCCCTATCCGGTGACCATCCAAAACATCATGTGGGCGATGTTCTTTTTCGGTTGCGGCGAGTTGTTGGTGCGGCACATGCAAGGCGCGGGTGAGGGCCGGCAGTTAGGCAAACAGTTGCTGCCGGAAGACACCTCCACCATGCTGCGCTCCCAGGATTTGGGGGCGATTTACAACCGCGTCAAAGATTCGGCAACCCGGCCGTATTTCCTGCAGCGTTTGATTCTGCGCGCTATCGCCCAGTTCCAAAGCAGCCGCTCCATCGACCAAGCCAACTCGCTGATGAACTCGACGCTGGAACTCTACCAGCACGAAATCGAACTGCGCTATAATATGCTGCGCTACTTGGTGTGGGTGATTCCCACGCTCGGCTTCATCGGCACCGTGGTCGGCATCGCGTTAGCGTTGGAAAGCGCGGCCGCGGCCGATGACCTGGCAAACCCGGAGGCGGTGCGCGCGGTCATCGCCAAACTCGGCGTGGCGTTTTACACCACTCTGCTGGCGTTGTTGCAGTCCATGGTGCTGGTGTTTGTCATGCACCTCGTGCAGGGGCGCGAAGAAGGCGCGCTGAACGACGCCGGGCAATACTGCCTGGACAACTTGATTAACCGACTCTACGAGAAGTGAGGTGCGACCATGCCGGTGCGACGCGACAAAGATGGCAACATTATAGAAGAGACGACGCGTCTCGACTCCGCGGCCGCGGACGAGTCGACGCGTTTGGTCACCGACTCATCGGATGACAAATCGACCGCGCCGGCATCATCGCCGGGCGCGGACACCACCGTCGTTATCGGCGCATCAGCGGCGGTCGACGACGAGATGACCCGCGCCATCGGCGCGCCAAGCGTCGACCCGGCGGCCGGTGAGTCAACGCCGCTCGGCGGGCCGGTGGTCGGCTGGTTGGTGGTCGTCAAGGGCCCCGGCCGCGGCAATTTCGTGCCCTTGGGTTACGGGCGCAACAGCATCGGCCGCGCGCCGAGCGAGCGCGCTTGCCTCAACTTCGGCGACACCAACATCTCGCGCGCGCATCACGCGGCGGTCACCTACGACCCGCGCGGGCGCAAGTTCTACCTAACGCATGGCGACAGCGACAACCTCACCTATCTCGGCGACCGGCCGGTGCTGAGCGTGGAAGAGTTGCCGCCGTTCGCCCACATCTCCATCGGCGAGACGGTGTTGCGCTTCGTGCCGTTGTGCGGCGATGAATTCGACTGGCAAGACGGCGGCGCCGGCGATTAAGCGATGTGCAACCCGCCCGGTCTCACCACCCGCATCAGCCAAGGCGCACGTGCGTATCAGGAGGACTATTGCGACTTTCTGGTTCTCGATGGCGGCGCCGGTGACGGTGACGCCGGCGCGCCGGGAATCCTCCTCGTATTGGCCGACGGCATGGGCGGGCATGTCGCCGGCGCGTTGGCCAGTAAAACCGCGGTCGCCAACTTCATCGCCGCATGGCAGGCGCAAAACAACACCGCCGACATCCCAACGCGCCTACAAAACGCGCTCGCCGCGGCCAACGATTCCATGCGCGAGAAAATCGCGGCCGACCCGGCGTTGGACGGCATGGGCTGCACCTTGGTCGGCGCGGCAGTCGCTGACCAAACGCTGCACTGGATTAGCGTCGGCGACTCGCCGTTGTGGCTGTTGCGCGGCGGCGAGTTGCAGCGCCTGAACCAAGACCATTCCATGGCGCCCGTGTTGCAAAACTTGGTGGCCGCCGGGCGCATGACCGCCGCGGAAGCGGCCGCCGACCCACGCCGCAACGCCCTGCGCTCGGCGGTGATGGGCAAAGAATTAACCTTGGTCGACTGTCCCGACGCGCCGTTGCCGTTGCCTCCCCCGCCGGAGCCGGCGCGCATTCTGCTGGCCAGCGACGGCCTGCAAACCTTGTCCAACAACGAAATCGCGGACATTATGCGCCAGTGCGCCGCTTTCGATAGCGGCACCTGCGCCGACCGCCTGCTGCAAGCAGTGGAGGCCAAACAACACCCGCGCCAGGACAACACCACCGTCATGGTGCATGACCCGGTGCCGCGCACCCCTATCACGCCCCGCCTGAGTTAAATCGATGACTGAACAAGCCCACCGCCAGGCCCTGCCCAAGGGCTACATGCTGGAAGAATACCAAGTCGGCCGGGTGTTGGGCGCGGGCGGGTTTGGGTTGACTTATCTGGGCTGGGACACCCGGCTGGATAAGCCGGTGGCCATCAAGGAATATCTGCCGAATGATTTGGCGGTGCGCGAGGCCGACCATTCAGTGTTGCCGAAGTCGGGCGGGGATGAGGAGAATTTTCGCTGGGGTTTGGATAGGTTTCTGGACGAGGCGCGCACCCTGGCGCGTTTCAGGCATCCGAACATCATAGCGGTTCACCGCTATTTTGAGGCGCACAACACCGCCTATATCGTGATGGAGTATGCCGAGGGCGAGACGCTGGCCGGCATGTTGAAGCGCGGGGCGGCGGGGGAATCCCGCCTGCTGTCGATATTGGAGGCGTTGCTGGACGGTCTGGAGGAAGTTCACCGCGGCGATTTTCTGCACCGCGACATCAAGCCGGGCAATATCCTGATACGCACGGATGGTTCCCCGGTGCTGGTGGATTTTGGCGCGGCGCGCCAGGCGGTAGGCGGCCGCAGCCGCAGCATTACCAGCGTGATAACGCCCGGTTATGCGCCCATCGAGCAGTATTCACCGCGCGGCAATCAAGGCCCGTGGACCGACATCTACGCGCTGGGAGCGGTGATGTATAAGGCGGTGACCGGTGCGCCGCCGCCGGATGCCACCGAGCGGGTGCGCAATGACGGCATGACCCCGGCAGTCGAGGCCGCCCGCGGCAAGTATTCGGCGGCGTTGTTGCGCGCGGTTGATTGGGCGTTGGCGGTGGATGAGGACAAGCGCCCGCAAGATGTGGCGGCTTGGCGGCGGGCGTTGGCGGAAGATGCGCCCGCTCGGAAGCCGGCGGCAGCCGAGCCGCCGGCAAAGCCGGAGGTCAAGCCCGAAGTTGGGCGCAAAGTTGAAGGGAAAAAATCTTCTGGTTCACAAACCAGAAGGTTTGTGTGGATTACTGCGGCGGCCGTGATGCTTGTTATCGTCATCGGATTGCTCGAGGCGAGGAGAGGTGCGGAAGAGGCGAGGCAAGAGGCCGCGCGTGTGGCCGAGCGTTTGGCTCTTGAGGAAGCGGCGGCGGAGAGGCGTCGGGCCGAGGCGGCGGCGAAGCGGGAGGCTGAGCGTCTGGCTCGTGAGGAAGCGGCGGCGGAGAGGCGTCGGGC
>RKSH01000191.1 GCA_007570945.1 Gammaproteobacteria bacterium
CCCCCATGCGCTATACTCCCCGCCCATGCCCGGCGCGCGCCATTGTCGTCTTTTGATTCTCGGCTCCGGGCCGGCGGGGTGGACGGCGGGGCTGTATGCGGCGCGGGCCAACTTGCGGCCGCTGGTGCTGACCGGGCAGGAGCCGGGCGGACAACTGACCACCACCACCGATGTGGACAACTGGCCGGGCGATGTGGACGGCGTGCAGGGGCCGGATTTAATGCAGCGCATGCGCGCCCATGTGGAACGGTTTGACGCCGAAATTGCGGACGACCACATCGAGTCCGTGGACCTGTCGCGGCGGCCGTTTTCGTTGCAGGGCGCGGAAGAGTACACCTGCGACGCGCTGATTATCGCCACCGGCGCCTCGGCGCTGTACCTCGGCCTGCCGTCGGAGGAAAAATTCCGCGGCCGCGGCGTATCCACTTGCGCCACCTGCGACGGTTTTTTTCACCGCGGCAAGCCGGTGGCGGTGGTGGGCGGCGGCAACACCGCGGTGGAGGAAGCGCTGTACCTGTCCAACATTGCGGAAAGCGTCACCCTACTGCACCGCCGCGACAAACTCCGCGCCGAACACATCCTCGCGCAAAAACTCCTGGCCCGCGCCGGCGACGGCGGCAATGTGACGGTGGAGTGGTTCCATGAACTTGACGAGGTCCTCGGCGACGACAACGGCGTCACCAACATCCGCATGCGCGACAACCGCGACGGTGCGACGCGCGAGATTGCGGTCAGCGGCGTGTTCATCGCCATCGGCCACACGCCCAACACCGAAGTCTTCCGCGGCCAACTGGACACCCACAGCGGTTACCTCAGCGTTAAAGGCGGCGACTCCGGCATGGCAACTCAAACCAGCGTGGCCGGGGTGTTCGCCGCCGGCGACGTGATGGACAGCGTCTACCGCCAGGCCGTCACCTCGGCCGGCAGCGGTTGCATGGCGGCGTTGGACGCGGCGAGGTTTCTGGAGGAATGATGGACGCCGACGCCATGGTGTGCGACCCGCATGAGCGGTTGTTTTGTTACCGCCCCGGCCTGTCGCTGCAGCGGCGCAAAAAATTCCGCCGCGGTGAGATTGCGGTGGAGTCATCGGTGGACTTGCACGGTTTAACCGAGGCCGAGGGCCGCCGTGAGTTGAGCCGGTTTCTGGACCGCGCGGTGGCAGGCGGACAGCGATGCGTGATGGTGGTGGTGGGCAAGGGCCTGCGCTCGCCGGGCCGGCCGGTGTTGCGCGACATGGCCGCCGGCCTGCTCAGCCGCCGGCCGGAAGTGCTGGCTTTTGCCCCGGCCACGGCGCGTGATGGCGGCGCTGGCGCGTTGTACGTCCTGTTGCGGCGTTCATTCCGCGACTAACATCACCACCGCCGCGGCCGCAATTCCCTCGCCGCGGCCGGTGAAGCCGAGTCCTTCGGTGGTGGTGGCCTTAATGTTCACCTGCGCCGCGCCGATGCCAAGGTCGGCGGCGATGTTGGCGGCCATGGCCGCGGCATGTGGGGCGATGGGCGGGGCCTCGGCGATGACCGTGGCGTCCACATTGGTGACCCGGTGGCCGGCGGCGGCGAGCTTTTTTTGCACCGCGCGCAGAAGTGTCCTGCTGTCGGCGCCGCAAGTGGCGGGGTCGGTGGCGGGAAAATGCACACCGATGTCGCCCATGCCGGCGGCGCCGAGGCAGGCGTCGGCGACGGCGTGCAACAGCACGTCGGCGTCGGAGTGGCCGGCGAGTCCGCGCGCAAAAGGGATGCGCACGCCGCCAATGCGCAACTCGCGGCCGGCCGCCAAACGGTGTACATCAAAACCGTGTCCGACGCGCTGCACCCTCACCCCCGCCGCGCAAGCCACGCCGCCGCCAAGGCCAGGTCATCGGGCGTGGTCACTTTAATATTGGCCGCCGCGCCGGCCACCAGAAGCGGTTTGCCGCCGGCGGCCTGCACCGCGCCGGCCTCGTCATCGAAAACCTCACCCTCGGCCCGCGCCCGGGCCAGCGCATCGCGCAACTGCGCATAACGAAACATCTGCGGCGTGAACACGCGCCATAAATTTTTGCGCTCCACGTCGGCGATGATGCGCCCGCCCTCGCCAACGCGCCTGACGCTGTCGGCAATGGGACAAGCGAGCGCCGCGCCCTCACCGCCCTCACCCACGGCCTCGGCCAGCCGCACAATGTCGCCGCGCGAAACGCACGGGCGCACCGCGTCATGCACCAGCACCCAGTCGCCGTCATCGGCGCGGGCGGCAAGGGTTTGCAAACCGTTCCACACCGTTTCCATGCGCGTGGCGCCGCCGGGGGATTGATGGATGGACGGCGGATGGTTTTTTTTAATTTTTTCCCACCAGCCATCACCGTCGGCGACGCCGACGACAATTCCCGCCGCATCGCACGCGCCGGCGTAGGCCAACCAAGTATCCAGTGTGTGGCACAGCAGCGGGCGGCCGTTTACTTCAAGATATTGCTTCGGCACCGGCGCGCCCATGCGTACGCCGGCGCCGGCGTTGGCGATGAAAATCCACTGTCGGGGCATAAAACAATAGTATAAAATGCGCGCCCTGCATTGATGAATAAATTTTCCCAGGTCTTCCCCGACGCCTCGGTCCTGGCGCCGCCGTTTCCCGAGTCCGCGGATGAACCGTTGCGCTGGCGAAAACTTTTCGGCGGCGCGCCGGCCCTCGCCCTCACCGCCCTGGCCGCGCGGCGCGGCATGCCGCTGGTGGCGGTCAGCGAAGACGCCCGGCAGATGCAGAACCTGGCGGATGAGTTGCGGTTTTTCGACGGCGACCTTGAAGTCATCATTTTTCCCGATTGGGAATGCCTGCCCTACGACAACTTCTCGCCGCACCCGGACATTATTTCGCAGCGCCTGCAAGTACTGCACCGCGCGCCGCACCTGGGGCGCGCCGTGATTCTGCTCACGCTGGCAAACTTAATGCAGCGGCTGCCGCCCAAAGAATTCATCGCCGGGCATCTGTTTGCATTGCGCACGGGCGAGCGGCTGGACCTGGCCGCGTTCCGCGAAAAGCTGGCGCGCGCGTCTTACGCGGCGGTGTCGCAGGTGATGGCGCCGGGCGAGTTTGCGTTGCGCGGCGGCGTGCTGGATGTGTATCCCATGGGCGCGGCGCGGCCGTTTCGGCTGGATTTGTTTGATGAGGAGATTGAATCCATCCGCCTGATTGATGCGGAAACCCAGCGCTCGATGGACAAGGTGGACGCCATCACCCTGTTTCCGGCGCGGGAATTTCCCATGACCGAGGATGGCGTGAACACGTTTCGCGGAAACTTTCGCAAAAAATTCGCCGTGGACCCGCGCACCCAGCGCGTCTACCGCGACATCAGCAAGGGCGAGGTTCCGCCGGGCGCGGAATTTTTTCTGCCGTTGTTTTTTTCCTCCACCGGCGATTTTTTTGATTACCTGCCGGCCGCCGCCGGTCTGCTGTTGCCGCCGGAAATTGAAAGCCTCGCCGCGCGCCACCGCGCCGAGGTTGAAGAACGTTTTTCCCGCTGCGCGGTTGACACCGAGCGTTTGGTGCTGCCGCCGGAAGATTTGTACCTGTCACCGGCCGGGCTAATGCGGCGCATCAAAAACCACCCGCGCGCGTATAGCGGCGGCGGTGACGGCGGCCTGCCGGAAAAATCCAAGGACGTTTATTTTGACTCGCGGCCGCCGCCGGATGCCCAGGCGGTGGCGGTAAACCGCGCGCTGGAACATCCGTACTCGGCGCTGTGCGAAACCCTGGCGCAGAAAAAAAAACGCGGCGAGGCGGTGCTGCTGGTCACCGAGAGCGACGGCCGGCGTGAGATGCTGCAGGAAGTGCTGGCCGATTACGGCCACCGCGCGGAAAAGGTGGCGGGGTGGAAAATTTTTGCCGAAAACCCGGCGCGTTTTCCCCTGGCCGTCGCCGCCGCGCCGCTGGCGCGCGGTTTGTATTTGGCCGATGGCGCCACGGTGCTCAGCGAAGCGCAGTTGTACGGCGAGACGCCGGCGCGGCGCGGGCGCGGCAAAACCGGCCACGGCTCACGCGACCCGGAGGCGGTGATTAAATCGCTGGTGGAACTTGGCATCGGCGACCCGGTGGTGCATGAGGAGCATGGCGTGGGCCGCTACCAGGGACTCAGCGTCCTGTCATCCGGCGGCGTGGACACCGAATTCCTCGCCATCACCTACCACGGCGGCGACAAGTTGTATGTGCCGGTGCTGTCGCTGCACATGGTCACGCGCTATGTGGGCGCGGATGCGGAGTCGGCGCCGCTGCACAAACTGGGGCACGAGGCCTGGGACAAGGCGAAGCGCAAGGCGCGGCGCAAGACTTTTGATGTGGCCGCCGAGTTGCTGGAGACCCAGGCCTTGCGCGCCAAGCGCGGCGGCGCACCGTGCACATTGTCGGCGGCGCAGCACACCGCCTACGCCGAGTTCGCCGGCCGGTTTGCGTTTGAGGAAACGCCGGACCAGTTGCGCGTGGAAAAAGAAGTGCTGGAGGAAATGCTGTCGGGCAAACCCATGGACAAATTGGTGTGCGGCGACGTGGGCTTCGGCAAAACCGAAATCGCG
>RKSH01000138.1 GCA_007570945.1 Gammaproteobacteria bacterium
TGTCGTTCACAAAGGGGCCTTCAAACACATAGCCATCGGCAGACCGCTCAGCCCAATGGCCGTGACGCTTGTCGTTCACAAAGGGGCCTTCAAACACATCGCCGTTGGCACGCCGCAAAACCCAATGGCCGTGCCGCTTACCGTCCACAAAGGGGCCTTCCCGCAACACATTGCCGTTGGCATCCCTCCAAGCCCAATGGCCATGCTTCCTGCCGTTTTTATATAGCCCCTCCGCCGTGCCGGTATCGACATGCTCGACCCACATGCCATGTCTTCTGCCATTTAAGTATCCATTGATGGAGGCAGTTTGTGATTCAGCGACCGGCTTTTCAATGTAAACCGGCTTTTCCACTATCACCGGTTGTGCAGGCTGCACGGTCACTGGTGTTGGTTGCACAATCACCGTTGGCGGCTCGGCGGCCCCCTCAATCACGTTGCAGTTTTCCTTGCACTGCTTGTTGTGGTCTTTGTCAATATTGTTGAATGTCCCGCAACCGGCCAAGACGGTGGTCACGAGGGCGAAAATGACGGTCAGGGTTTTCATGGCGTTGCTCCGAGGGTGAATTTGCCGGGACCAGCGGCGGTGTTACCTTTGCACTTGGACTCTCCAAGCCGCCAAGACGCCGGATTTGAAAGTCAACACGAGATGGTCGAAAGTCTGGCGAGTATGACTTGGAACGACGAATCTGGGAGTCCAATCAGTTGCTCGGAAGACTGTGGCCGGGGCCGTTACAGTGCCGTAGGACTGGTAATACTCCCAAATCTCGGTTTCACCAAACTGGCTTTGTTTGGCCGGCGCCCCTAACCAGTCGAAAACTTCCTGTTGAGTGGCTACTCCAACCGCTGGATTTAGCACAGCCTCATACCGGCTTACCTGATGTTGCACCTCTTTGTGCAAGCAACCGGCCAGGACGGTGACAGCGAGGGCGAAAATGACGGTTTGGGTTTTCATGTCGTTTCTCCGATTAGTGAACTTACCGGCACCGTAACGCCGGGCGGTTACTAAACGACACTCGGAGTGACATTCCCGCTTATTCCCCGAAGCAGGAGGATCAGTCCTGCCGTTGGCCGGGTGTTGTATTTTGCGAGCCACCCGGCAGGGCCGGAGCGGCGAGCATCGTTTAGTGAGGCGAAAGATACCTATTCCGCCCGTAGGTGTCAAGCCAAAAATGACGGTGCGGGGGCGGTGGTCAGTATGGGAACGGTGGTGGTTGTGGGGCCAAAATAGTGGCTGTGGAGAGGGGGGAATGGTAGGGAGGGAAATGCACTCACGGCGAGAGTGGGGTTGGCGGCGCGGCTATCTGCGGTCAGCGCGCCGTTTTTTTACCGGCCACCTTGGGCTTTTATTGATATACGCATAGTTTTGTTCGAGCAGAATGCTCACCATTTCGGCGGTGAGGCGATGAATGGCGATAGTGCGGTCCCGCTCCTCCCCGGAGAGCAAATCGGGCGCCGCAGTCAAGAGTTTGCGCAAATCGAACATCTGTTGATTGGTAATTTCTGGGACATTAG
Source organism: Gammaproteobacteria bacterium (assembly GCA_007570945.1). Classification (GTDB taxonomy): domain Bacteria; phylum Pseudomonadota; class Gammaproteobacteria; order Arenicellales; family Spongiicolonaceae; genus Spongiicolonus. The sequence continues at coordinate 1,513 of RKSH01000138.1, forward strand.
CGGGGTAGCCGTAATGCTTACGGAGCAATTCCAGCCGTTGTTCAAGGGCTATGGTTTTAGACAGCAGTTTTTGCTCGGTGTAGTTGTCCAGGAATTGCGGGTGGTTTTTCCAAGCGTGCCGCCCATCGGCGTCCAGTTGCTCAAGCAACGACTGGGCCGATGCGTATAAATCATAAGCCTCACGACGCTTCGCCAGTTGCGTGACGAGATGCCACCCATATGCCGCCAATGCAAAGGCGACAATGGGCGTGAGAAAGGGTATCAACCAGTAAAGCATCAGGCGCTGTTTTTGGCGGCTTCCTTGATGTATTCTTTCACTTCGGTAACGACCGAAGGGAGTTTGTTGTGCAGCACGGTGAGTTTCCGGTCCAGTTGGTCCTTGGTGAATCCCTCGCGCACCAAGCCGCCGAAAACCTCCTCTAAAAACGACGAGCCGTAGAAATTGGTGCCGCCAAGGTTGACTGTAACGTGGTCGTATTGGTGAAGCGCAGGCACCAGTATTTTTTTGCGGAAAACCTCGCCGCTACGGTCGCCATCGGCTTGATATCGGCCAAAGGGACGATTCGTGAAATCGCGGGCAACATCAATTGTGTGCTTATTCATGGGGCGCCTCCGATTGACGGTGTAGTGGAATTTGCCATTGGATAAGGGTGCCAGCGACATCATAACCTATTTTCTGGGCGATCTGGTTATTATTTTTGCCCTGCAGATGATAATAACCCTCGCCACTGATAATGGTCAAATGACCTTCGCGCGCGTCCAACACTAGTTGTTGGATGTCGCGGCTACCCAATCCGCCACCGCGCGCCTTGCGAGAACTTCTCGTGTATTCCATCGCTGCCTTAATCATTTCGGCATCGCTAGGCTCGGTCTTCAGTGCCGCCAAAACCGCCTTGAACATGCCTTTTTCCACCAAAGTTTTCGGAATTCCCACTCCCCTGTCACACAACGCGATATGCAAATTGTTGTCGAGGATTGCTGCTGTTGCCCACCAAAAAGCATTCGGCTCGCTTTGAGGATACGCATGCTGTTTGACGTTGAGCATTGCCTCGCTGATGGCTGTGTTCACCAGCCTCTCGGCATAGGCTGGATTTGCATTATTCAGTTCTTTTTGAACCAATGCAGTATTCATCAGGTATTCAACGATTTTAGACAGATGGTTATCATCTGTTCCTCTGAGGACGGGGATGTGGGGGCTGGGCAACGGGGCCGGGTATTTGCATAGGGTGAAAATTCCGGTCATGTCCAACGCATGGCGGACTTGTCGACTAGATACGCCCCGGATGCGGATTTTGGCAGATGCTTTCATCAGGGCACGGTCTATCTCCGAATAAAGATACACTGCGCCCAATGCAGAAATCCGCTTGGTTTTGAAGAAATCTATCATCACCTTGTTGCCGCCAACGGCTTTGCTGCCCAGTTCTTGGACAAAAGGAATGACCGAATCTGCAAATTCCGGTGTCAAAGCAATGCATGTGGGAGCGTTAACCTGTTTATAACCTGGAATGCGTGGCTGAGTTGCCAGGCCGTGTTGCCAGCGCCGCGGCCTGTTCACGGGTTTTCCTGGAGTATGTGTAGGCAGAGTTTCCCGGCGGGACCCAGGTCTATTTTTTCTCTTGAAACGGTCTTCCTCTATCCGCTTTTGCCGCAGTCGGTAGTTTGTCGGGAGCTTCTTCATGTATAGACATGCCTCTTTTCATGTTGGTTGTTCGGAATCGTCAAATGCCGGGTGCCATCCACACTTCGTCAATGAGTTCGGCATCGGTGGCCTAAGCAAGTGGTGGCCCAGCCCAAGGGCGGAGCGCACTGGTTGTCGCAACCCGCGTACTTCTATATGGGTTATTAGCACATTCTGAATCGAGGTGTCAACTGCATGTACGGGTTCAATACATGTGAGACAATTCAGGCGGTCTCTTTGAGGTGTTGATAGGACGCCATTGGGGTTTGGAAGTTTTGGCGTTTGCCGCCGTGTGGGCGGTGGTGGCGGTCGTGGTGTTGGTAGTCGTCCGGTATGATTTGACCCACAGACTCTCAATCTGCATCGGGCAGCCCTCCGGTTTTCTGTGATGGGAAAAACCGTGGGGCTGTCCGACCTTTTTTGGCTAAAAACGTCTCACAAGTGTTTGATCCTGTTCAGCTGCCGTCCCTGTCGCGGCGCGCCGTTCAGCGACGCCGCTTAATTTTCCTAATCGCCCGCAACTGCGCCGCTGCATTGGCCAGTTCGGCTTTGGCTTTGGCGATTTCCAGGTCGGAGGTTTTGTCGGCGAGGGCCTGCTCGGCGGATTTGCGGGCGGCTTCGGCTTTGGCTTCGTCCAGGTCGCGGGCGCGGATGGCGGTGTCGGAGAGGACGGTGACCACGTGCGGCTGCACTTCCAGCATGCCGCCGGAGATGAAGAAGAACTGCTCTTCGCCGTCCTCGGTCTGCACCCGCACTTCGCCGGGGGCGAGGCGGGTGAGCAGCGGGGCGTGGCGCGGGGCGATGCCGATCTCGCCCATCTCGGCCGGGGCGAAAACCATGGTCGCCTCGCCGGACCAGATTTCCTCCTCGGCGCTGACGATGTCAATGTGCAGGGTGGCGGCCATCGGCGTCACGCCAAGGTTTTGCTTTTGTCCACCGCTTCCCCGATGCCGCCGACCATGTAGAAGGCCTGCTCCGGCAGCGCGTCGTGTTCACCGTCCACGATGCCCTTGAAGCCGCTGATGGTGTCCTTGAGGGAAACGTATTTGCCGGCCGAGCCGGTGAAGGTTTCGGCGACAAAGAACGGCTGCGACAGGAAACGTTGAATCTTGCGCGCGCGGCTGACGGTGAGTTTGTCCTCGTCGGACAACTCATCCATGCCGAGGATGGCGATGATGTCGCGCAACTCTTTGTAACGCTGCAATGTGCTTTGCACCGCGCGCGCCACGTCGTAGTGTTCCTGCCCCACCACCAGCGGGTCCAGTTGCCGGGAGGTGGAGTCCAGCGGGTCCACCGCCGGATAGATTCCGAGCTCGGCGATTTGCCGCGACAGCACCAGGGTCGC
>RKSH01000231.1 GCA_007570945.1 Gammaproteobacteria bacterium
ACCCGCCCCAGTCTTTCGGATGAAACCCGCCGCGCGAAAAGAACGCCGCATAACAATACGTGCAGCCGAAAGAACAGCCGTTGTACGGATTCAGGGTGAAGTCGTATTCACTTAAAAAACCGCCGGCGCGAGTTAAAATGGCGCGGGCATTTTCATAAAACACGGCCGCGCTTCCCGCCCTGCCGGGGTTGCCTGCTTGACGGGCGGCCGCATTAAGATACATTTGGCATAGAATTTGACGGGAAAGCGCTCATGTCAAGTTCCAAGTCCGCGAAAAAAATGAACCGCCGCCCCAAACGCGAAAGCCGCGCCGCCACCGACATTATCGCCGCCGGGCCGGCCGCGACGTTGTCCGGGTTGTTTGCCGAGCGGGTGGCGCGCTCGCCGCACAAGGTTGCGTTCCACGAGTTTGACGCCGCCGCCGGGCAATGGAAAAGTTTTTCATGGGGCGATGTGGCGCATGAGGCGGCGCGCTGGCAGGCGGCGTTTCGGGAGATGGAACTGGCCGCCGGTGAGCGCGTTGCGCTTTTGCATCCCAACAGCCGCCACTGGGCGGCGGTGGACCAGGCGGCGCTGGGCCTCAATCTGGTGGTGGTGCCGCTGTATGTGGACGACCGTGCGAGCAACCTGGTTTACATTCTCCGCCACACCGAGGCGCGCGCGCTGGTGGTGCAGCGGCATGAGCAATGGCGGCACATCAGTGAGGAGAGCGACGACTCGCTGCCGTCCATCGCCCGGGTTTTTGTGGTGGACGGCGGCGGTGAGGGGGAGGGCGACGGCCGCGTGCGCTTTGCGCAACACCTGCCGGCCGGCGCCGGCAGCATCACCACCCACCGCGGCGACCCCCACAGTCTGGCCAGCATTGTGTACACCTCCGGCACCACCGGCCGGCCCAAGGGCGTGATGCTGAGCCACGCCAACATCCTGTGGAATGTGCACGGCAGCCTGCAGAAAATTAAAATCCGCACCGATGATTTGTTTCTTTCCTTTCTGCCGCTGTCGCACACGTTTGAGCGCAGCGTGGGCCACTACCTGCCGGTGATGGCCGGCGCCGAGGTGGCCTTCAACCGTTCCATTGAGCAACTCGCCGACGACCTGCGCGAGATGCGCCCCACCGTTTTAATTGCGGTGCCGCGAATCTTTGAGCGCGTGCAGCGCAAAATCGCCGCGCAACTGGACGCCGGCCCGCGCCTGCGCAAGATTATTTTTCGCCTTGCGGTGGCCGTCGGCTGGCGGAAATTTTTGCACCGCCAGGGCCGCGGCTGGTGGACGCCGGATGCGCTGCTGTGGCCGCTCATCGGCAAACCGGTGGCGCGCACAATCGCGGCGGCCCTCGGCGGCCGGCTGCGGCTCGCCGTTTGCGGCGGCGCGCCGCTGGCCTTTCATGTGTCGCGCACCTTTCTCGCCCTCGGCGTGGACCTCTGCCAGGGCTACGGCCTCACCGAGTCGGCGCCGGTGCTCAGCTCCAACACCCCGGCCGCCAACCGCCCGCGCAGCATCGGCAAGCCCCTGGGCAATGTGCAACTCCGCATCGGCGAGGGCGAGGAACTGCTGGCGCGCGGCCCCAATATCATGCGCGGCTACTGGCGCGACGAGGCCGCCACCCGCGCCGCCTTCACCGGCGGCGGTGGCGACCGCTGGCTGCGCACCGGCGACTGCGCGCGCCTGGACGCCGACGGCTACGTCTACATCACCGGCCGGCGCAAGGAAATTTTGGTGCTGTCCACCGGCGAGAAGATTCCGCCGGCCGACATGGAGGCCGCAATCGGCGAGGACCCGCTGTTTGAACAGGTGATGGTGATTGGCGAGGCCAAACCGTTCCTCGCCGCCCTGGCCGTGGTGGCCGAGGCGGCGCCGGCGGAGGTTTTGCTGGCGCGCATTGCCGCCCGCACCCGCCGCTTCCCCGGCTACGCCCGCATCCGCAAGGTGAGCGCGTCCACCGAGCCGTGGACGGTGCAAAACGGCCTGCTCACCCCCACCCTCAAACTCAAGCGCGCCAACATCCTGCAGCAGTTTGAGGCGGAGGTGGAGGAAATGTACGCCGGGCACTGAAAGGCGACGGTTGGCAGTGCAAAAACGGTGGTTGCAGCGGCCGGAGCGGTGGTTTGGCTTGCAGAAACGGTGGTTGCAGTCCCGGGAACGGTGGTTTGACCTGCGGGAACGGTGCGCGGGCGGGGTATAATCGGCGGCATGATTTCGGCAAGCGGGCTACGCAAAAGTTACAACGGGCGGGAGGCGGTTTGCGGGGTGGATTTTTCGGTGGCGGCGGGGGCCTGCGCCGGGCTGCTGGGGCCGAACGGGGCCGGCAAAACCACGGTAATTCGCATGATTTTGGGCCAGTCGCCGCTGTCCGGCGGCGAGTTGGCGGTATTCGGCCTGGCCATGCCGGCGGCGGCGGCGCGGGTGCGGGCGAGGACCGGGGTGGTGCCGCAACTGGACAACCTGGACCCGGACTTCACCGCCGCCGAGAATCTGGAAACCTACGCGCGCTATTTCGGCATCAAGGCCGCGCAATTCGCCGGGCGCAAGGAGGCGCTGCTGGATTTCGCCGCCCTCGGCGGGCGCGGCGATGCGCGGATTGAAACGCTGTCCGGCGGCATGCGGCGGCGCCTGTCCATCGCCCGGGCGCTGGTCAATGACCCGCAATTGATTGTGCTGGACGAGCCCACCACCGGGCTGGACCCGCAGGCGCGGCACCTGATTTGGGCGCGGTTGCGGCGGTTGCGGCAGCAGGGCAAAACCATGCTGCTGACCACCCACTACATGGAGGAGGCGGAGCGGCTGTGCGACGAGGTGTTCATCATGGACGCCGGCCGCATTATCGCCCGCGGCGCGCCGAAGGAATTAATCCGCCGCACGGTGGAGCCGCATGTGTTTGAGGTGGAGGCGGCGGCCGAAGCGGCGACTGCCGCGGCCCAAGCGGCGGGCGCGCGGGTGGAAACGGTGGGCGATGTGCTGCTGGCGTATACCGCGGAACCGGAAGCGGTGGCGGCGGCGTTGAAAACGATGGCCGGGCCCGGCGTACTGCGGCGGCCGGCGTCGCTGGAGGATGTTTTCCTGCGGCTGACCGGGCGCGGGCTGCGCGACTGATGGCCATGGGGTTTGCGATGCTTGCGGTGTGGCGGCGCAACTTTCTGGTGTGGCGGCGGCTGCTGGGGCCCAGTCTGGTGCTGAATATCGGCGAGCCGTTTTTAATCCTGGTCGGGCTGGGTTTCGGCGTCGGTCATTTCATCCGCGAAGTGGGCGGGATGAGTTATCTGGATTTCGTCGCCTCCGGCATCATCGCCTCCTCGGCCATGTTCACCGCCAGTTACGAGGCGCTGTGGTCGGTGTACACGCGCATGGTGCCGCAGCGCACGTACGAGGCGCTGCTGGCGACGCCGCTGGGGGTGGCGGACATCATGCTCGGCGAGGTTTTGTGGTGCGCCACCAAGTGCACTTTCACCGGCGCCTGCATTCTGCTGGTGGTTTCGCTGTTCGGCAGTGTGCATGGCCCGGGGGTGCTGCTGGCGCTGCCGGTGGTTTTTGTCAGCGGCGTGTGCTTTGCCTCCATGGCCATGGTGGTGACGACGCGGGCGCGCAGTTACGACTTTTTTTCCTACTACCTGACGCTGTTCATCACGCCCATGTTCGTGTTTTGCGGCGTGTTCTACCCGGTGGAGGTGCTGCCGCCGGCGGCCGCGGCGGTGGCGCAGTGGCTGCCGCTGACCCATGCCATCGCGCTGTTGCGGCCGCTGGTGGTGGGACAGCCGTTGACGCAGCCGCTGCTGCACTTTGCGGTGCTGCTGGTCTACACCGCGGCGTCGCTGTGGGTCGCGCTGAAGTTTGCGCGGCGGCGCCTGTTGGTGTGAGCGTCTACCCCATGCCGCGCTTGTACCGCGGCAAAATTTTGCGGCGTTACCAAAGATTCCTCGCCGATGTGCAACTGGCCCGGGGCGGCGTCGTCACCGCCCACTGCCCCAACACCGGCGCCATGACCGCCTGCTGGAAGCCGGGCGCGCCGGCGCAACTCTCCCACAGCAAAAACCCCGGGCGCAAATTCCCCTACACGCTGGAGCGCGTGGACATGGGCGGCGGCTGGATCGGGGTGAACACCGTGCGGGTGAACCACATCATCGCCCACGCCCTCACCCACGGCCGCATCCCGCAACTGGCCGGCTACCGTGAGATGCGGCGCGAGGCGGCGTTCCAATCGCCGGGCCTGGCGCCGGCGCGGTTTGATTTTTGCCTGCGCGGCAAAAACCGCGCCGCGGCCTTTGTTGAGGTTAAAAACGCGACGCTGTTGGCGGGCGACAGCGTGCAGTTTCCCGACGCCGTCAGCCTGCGCGGCCGCAAGCACCTGCAACTGCTGATGCGCGCCAAAAAACTGGGCCATCGCGCGGTGGTGCTGTTTGCCGTCAGTCGCCCGGAAGGCGGCCACTTCACCCCGGCCCGCGCCATCGACCCCGGATACGCCGACACTCTGGAGCAGGCCGCCGCCATGGGCGTTGAAATTATCGCCGTCCGCCTGCGGCACACCGCGCGCGGGGTGGAATGCGTGAGTCGCTGAGGCGGAAGTGACGGTTGCAGTGCACGGAATGGTGATGCGGCCGGTGACCATGACGGCGGCGGCGGGGGGCGGTGTTATACTGCCGCCATGACATGCACAGTGCATCTTTGTGCGCGGGCCGCCGTTGTCCTGCTGTTGTCTTTGGCGCCGGCGGCGTGGGGGCAAATCGGCGACGACTGCACCGAGGTGGAAATCCATTATGAGGACGACGCCGCGCTGACCAAGGCGGAAAAATTGGCGTTGATGGAGCGGGCTTTTCAGGAATCGCTGAGCCGCTACTCGCACTGCCAGAATTCCTCCGGCGGCGGCGCGCAATCCGGCGCCTCCTCCTCCATTGCCGGCACCGAGGGTGAGGGCAAGGGTGAGGGTGAGGGCGGCGCCGATGCGGCGGCATCATCGGCCTCAGCCTCGGTTTCCGGAACCGAAACCGCCGCCCCCGAAGAAAAAGAATCCGCGCAAACCGCCGCCGCCGCACAGCAGCCGGGCGGTGACTCCGGCGGCAAACTCCCGGAAGATATTCCGCCGGCCGACAACGACGACATTGTGGCGGCGCAAATTCGCGCCGCCGCCATGGCCGAATCGGATCCCGAAGCCAAGGCCGCGCTGTGGAACGAGTACCGCAAATACAAAGGCCTGCCAACCGTTGACGAGGAATCCCAATGAACAACAAAACTCTCTGCGCGCTTTTTGCCGCATTCACTTTTCTGGCCGGCTGCGCCACCGGCGACGGCGTGGTCAAGGTCGGGCCGGGTTATGACGGCGGCGGCGCGGTTAAAGTGGGGCCCGGCGCCGCCGCCAGCACAGCCAAAACACCGCCGGCCGCATATGCCGGCACCCGGCTGGATGTGATTGTGCCGGTGTTTGACCCGGGCCTGCCGACCGACTCGGACAAGTACGAAAAGCAGGGCATCTGGCCCGAATTGCGCCGCGCCGAGGCCAACAAATTCGCGCTCAACATGAAACATGCGCTGGAGGACACCAAAACTTTCGGCGCCGTGCGGGTGGCCCCGGATGCATCCGCCAGCGGTGATTTGTACGTGCTCGGCAAAATCCTGAAATCCAACGGTGAAGACGTACAGTTCAGCCTGCAGGTGGCGGACATTTCCGGCCGCCAGTGGATGAACAAAATCTACCGCCACCGGGTCAAGGAACGGTTCCACAAAGACCTGCGCAACAAGGGCAAGGACGCCTATCAGCCGATCTTCACGCGCGCCGCGGAGGACATTGCAAAGTTGCTGCGCCGCAAAAAGGACGCCGAGTTGGCCGAGTTGCGCGCCGTCACCGAGATGCGCTTTGCGCAATCTTTTGCGGCGGACGCGTTCGACGATTATTTGCGCGAGAGCGGCGGCGTCACCAAACTCAACGGCCTGCCGGACGAGAATGATCCCATGCTGAACCGCACCCGCGCCGTCCGCGTGCGCGACAGTCTTTTTATTGACAACATGCAAGGTCATTACGAAAGTTTCGACCGCAAAATGAGCGAAAGTTACGCCGTGTGGCAGGCCGCGGCGCTCACCGAGGCCAAAGCCGCGCGCAAGGCGAAAAAGAAATCCATCGTGCAGGGCATCGCCGGCGCCGCCGTTCTCATCGGCGGCGTTGCGGCCGCGGCCAGCACCGATAACCCCGTTGCGGCCGATGCGGCGGCGCTGGCCGGCGGTATTGCCGGCGGTGCGCTGTTGGGGGCCAGTTTTCACAACAGCGCGCAGGCCAAAGTGCACCGCGAGGCGCTGGCCGAACTCGGCGAATCCATCGACATTGAACTGGCGCCGCAGGTGGTGGAGTTTGAGGGCAAAACCGAAAAACTCACCGGCGATGCGGCCGAGCAGTTTGCCCAGTGGCGCGCTTTTTTGCAGCGCATATACGAACAGGAAGCGACGCCCGAAACCCAACTGTAAGGCTGATGGGCAGCACCATCGGGGAAAAAATCTCCCGCGCCCGGGAGAGCGATGCGCGGCGCAAAAAGAAACTGCGGCGCGCGGCGATGACGGCGGCCGGCGTTTGCGCGGTGGTTGTCAGCCTTGGTGCGGCGGCGTATTTTTATGTTTGGCCATGGTTCGGCGGCGCGCCGGCGGTGGACCGCGCGCCGCAGGCCCCGGCGCCGGCGGCGACCGTGGCGGCCGGCGGCGGCGACCCGGCCGACAACCTGTTGCGTGAACAGTTTAAGTCGCAACTGAAGATTTTCCACGGCGAAACCGAGCCGGCGCTGGCCGCGGTGTCGGCATCGGTTTGGGCGGCGGATGCGCATGGGTTGATTGTTGACGGCAAGGAAAAATCATTGCGCGCTTTTGACGCCGGCAACTATTCCTCCGCCGTCGGGCTGCTGCAGAACGCGCAAACAACGGCCGACGGGGTTTTGCGCCAGGCCGAGGAAAGATTTCGCGTAAACCTCAAGGCCGCCGCCGAGGCTTTTGATGCGGACGACCACCAAAACGCCGCCGCCGCCATCACCACCGCGCTGTTGCTGAAACCTCGGCATGCGGCGGCGCGGGAGTTGCGCGGGCGCATTGATGTTTTGCCGCAGGTGCTGGAACTGCTGCAAACCGCCGCGCAGGCGCGCGTCGAAAACCGGCCGCAAGCCGAACAAAAAGCGCTGGCGGAAGTTGTGCGGCTGGACCCGGCGCGGAGCGCGGCGCGGCAACGTTTGCAAGCCGTCACCGAAGCCATTGCCGAGCGCGCCTTCACCGAAAACATCACCGCCGGATTCGGCGCGCTGGAAAAACGCGACCTGGCAGCCGCGCAACGCCACTGGGCCGCCGCGAAGAAAGTTTTTCCCGGCCGCGAGGAGGCGGCGGTGTTGGGCCGCGAAATCCATGATTTGAACCGCGCCCTCACCCTGCAAAAACACCTGCGCGCCGGCGCGCGGGCCGCGGCGGCGGACGACTGGGGCGGCGCGCTGCGGGCCTTTCAACTGGCGGGAAAAATCGACGCCGTCCACGCCGAGGCCGTGGCCGGTGAAAAGCGCGCCCGGGCGATTTTGAGCGCGCGCAAAAACATGGATTCCCACATCGCGCGGCGGCAACGGCTGGCTTCGCCGAATGTCGCGGCGGCGGCGGAAAAACTTTTGGCCGGTGCCCGCAAGTTGTACCCGCTCAGCCCGTCGCTGGCACGGCGCGGGGAGGAACTGGCCGCGCTGCTGGCCGCGGCCAGGCGGCCGGCGACGGTGACCGTCCACTCCGACAACCAAACCGACATTCGCGTGCGCGGCGTCGGCGTCATCGGCAAAACCGAACGGCGCACGCTGGAGTTGCGCCCCGGCGTGTACACTTTTGAAGGCCGGCGGCGCGGCTACCGCTCCAAGTTGGTGACGCTGACGGTCAATCATGACCGCGCGCCCCTGGCCGTGACCGTGGTTTGCGATGAGCAAATTTAACCGCGAACTGGCCGCGGCGCGCGCCCGCTCCCGCCGCGCCGGCGCGGCAATCGCGCTCGCCGTTGCCGTGGTCGCCGTTGCCGCTGCCGCGTTTTTTGTTTACACACGCGGCGTCGCGGTCAGCGTTTCACCGCCCGCCGCCGCGGCCTCGGCGGTGGTGAGCGTCGCGCGGGGCACCGGCTTCGCCATCGGCGGCAAGGTGTACTCGGCCGGCGACGTGACCATCACCGTCGCCGCCCCGGGTTTCATCACCGAGACCGTGGCCGTCGCCGCCGGGCGGCCGGCGCTGGTGGAGGTGGTGATGCGCGAGGCGCCGTCCACACTGCTGCTGGCGGCCAGCCCGGCGCTGCCCGGCACCCGCTGGTTTGTGGACGGCGTGTTGGTTGCAAGCGGCGCCGCCATCACCGCCGAGGTCAAGCCCGGCATCCGCCGGGTGCAGGTCAACCACCCGCACCATGAAGTGGCCGCGTTCACCGTCAACATCAAGCGCGGCGAGGAGGTGGGGCGCACGGTACAGCTCGCCCCGCTCAGCGGCCGGCTGCGCGTCACCACCGTTCCGGCCGGTGCAACCGTCGCCATGGACGGTGCAACCGTCGGCACCGCCCCGCTGGCCATGGACGTGGGCGGCGGGAGTCACGCCCTCACCGTCACCCTCGCCGGCCGCAAGACCGTGCGCGACACCGTCACCGTCACCAACGCCGCCCCCGCCGTCACCCGCAACTACAACCTGCCGCCGCTGGACGCCACGGTGCGCTTTGAGCTCAGCCCGGCCGGCGGCACGTTGTTGGTGAACGGCCGGCGCATCCGCAACCCCGGCGCCGTCACCGTCACCGCCGGCAGCGAGCACACCGCGGCCTACGCCAAGCCCGGCCATGGCCGGCAGGTGCGGAGGTTCACCGCCGCCGCCGGCGCCGCCAACGTGGTGCGCATGACGTTGCGCGCCGAGACCGGCGAGGTGAAGGTGACGTCCACGCCAAAGGCGACGGTGAGCGTGGACGGCGCGGTCGCCGGCGTCACGCCGCTGGATTTGCGCCTCAGCACGGTGCCGCACACCATCACCCTCAGCAAGCCGAACTACCGCGGCGTCACCCGCACCGTGACGCCGTCCACCGGCGGCGTTAAACGGGTGGACGCGGTGCTGAAAACGGAAAAGCAGGCGCGGCTTGAGGAAAGCCCGGCGCAATACAAAAACCAGGCCGGCATAACGATGAAACTGTTCGCCAAGCCGGGCGCCGTGAACATGGGCGCGCCGCGCCATGAAAAAGGCCGCCGCGCCAATGAGTTTGAGCGCGCGGTACGGTTGACCCGGCCTTTTTACGTCGCGCTGCACGAAACTACCGTGGCGCAGTTCGGTTTGTTCCAAAGCGGGAAAACCGGCGCGCCGGCGGCGCCGGTGACCGATGTTACGTGGGCCGATGCGGCGGAGTTTTGCAATTGGCTCAGCGCGCGCGAGGGGCTGCAGCCGTTTTATGCGCGGCGCGGCGGCCGCTGGGTGAACGCCGGCGGTGAGGGGGACGGCTACCGCCTGCCGACGGAGGCCGAGTGGGAGTATCTTGCGCGCAAGGCCGGGCGCCCGCAGCAGACGCGCTTCACCTGGGGCGGCAAAACGCAGGTGCCGCCGCGCGCCGGCAACTTTGCGGATGAGTCGGCCAAGGGCAAAACCCCGGGTTATATTCCGCGCTACACCGACGGTTTTGCCGGCCTGGCGCCGGTGGGAAGTTTCCCGGCCGACCGCGCCGGCCTGTTTGACCTCAGCGGCAATGTCAGCGAGTGGGTGCACGACGTCTATTCGTTGACTCCGCCGCGCGGCGGTGGTATTGAAGTGGACCCCATGGGCGGCGCGCCCGGCGGCGCGCATGTGTTCAAGGGCTCCAACTGGCGCTCGGCAAGTTTGACCGAACTGCGGGCGTCGTTTCGTGAAACATCGGCCGGCGGCCGCGACGATTTGGGCTTCCGGGTGGCACGGTATTTATACGGCGGCAACCATGCGACGCAATAAAAAACCAAACCGTACTTTGGTGGCGATTGCCGCGGTTGCGGTTGCATTGGCGGCGCTCGGCGCCGTGGCGATTGTGGCCGGCGACAGCGCGGCGCAGAATTCGCCGCCTGAGATTAGCCTCAACTCCGCGGCGGCTTTTCCGGTGGATATCTGATGAACATCGGCGGCCGTGAACTGTGGACCAACATCGCGGTGCTGCTGGCGGCGGCGGTTGCGGTGCATCTTTTGTATCTCGGCGTGATTATTCCGCGCGCCGAGTTTGCGATAGAGGCGGCGCGCCAGGCCGGGCAATCGGCGCCGCGCGACCTGTTCGTCATCTTCAAGGACATGGAGCAGGAAATTTGCGTGATTTTAATGCTCTACGGCGCGTATTTAATGCTGCGCAAGCACGGCAAACTGCGCTCCACCCGGTATTTGTTCACGGTGGATTTGCTGGACAACGCCGCGGACGGCAGGGAGTCGCTGGCCAATGCATTGCATGAGTTGGAGCGGCTGGATAAAAAATACCGTGAAACGCCGCTGGTGGAGACATTGGCCGCAAGTTTGCGCCGCTACCGCGCCACCGGCGACGTGCAAAACACCTCCGACGCCATCCGCGCCGGCGTGGAGGCGCTGGGCGTGCGCATGGAGGCGGAGAATTCCACCATTCGTTATTTAATCTGGGCCATTCCCTCGGTGGGATTCATCGGCACCGTGCGCGGCATCGGCCAGGCCCTGTCGCGGGCCGAAGAGGCGCTGGCCGGGGACATCGCCGGCATGACCGAAAGCCTGGGCATTGCGTTTAACTCCACCCTGGTGGCGCTGCTCATCAGCATCGTGCTCATGTTTCTGCTGCACCAACTGCAGCGCGAGCAGGACGGGGTGCTGGTGGAAACACAGTCGTACTGCGAGAAATTTCTCCTCAAGCGGATTAGTTAGCATTTGTCCGCGCGGCGCAAAACCGAGGGGTTTAATCTGGCCTTTCTGGACATCATGGCCTGCGGGCTGGGCGCGGTGATTTTGCTGTTTCTCATCGTCAAGCACAATTTTGACCGCGGCTCGGTGGAGGCCGACGTGACGCTGGGCGAAATGGAGGCGCTGGAACAACGGAAAGAACAACTGCAAAAAGAGGTGGCGGACATTCGCCGGCGCAACTCCGCCGAACAAAAACTCGGCGGGGAGTTGCGGCAAAAACTTCTGGCCGTGCAACAGGCGGCGGCGGCGCTCGGCGAAAAAACCGCGCGGCGGAAAAAAGAAAACGAAAAACTCAAAAGCGATGTGGAGGAAATTCAACGGCGGCGGGCGGCCGATGTGGTGGCCGACCCGGCGGCCGGCGAGGAGTCCTATCTTATCGGGCTGAAAATGGAAGGGCGAAGAATCGCCGTCCTCCTTGACCACAGCGCGTCCATGACCGACGAAAAACTTCTGGACATCATCGCGCGCAAGATTCGCGGTGATGCGCACAAGCAGGGCGGGCCAAAATGGCGGCGCGCAAAAAAAACCGCGCGCTGGATGCTGAACCGCCTGCCGGACAAAAGCATGGTGTCGCTCATCGCCTTCAACCGCGGCGCAAAAATCCTCGGCGGCGCGGCCTGGCACGACGGCAAAAACGCCGCGCATCTCACCGCGCTGTTCAGGGCGGTCGACGAACTGGTGCCGAGCGGCGCCACCAACCTGCAGGCCGGGCTGGAGCGGTTGCAAAAATTGCGCCCGCCCGCGACCGACATTTACCTGATTACCGACGGCCTGCCCACCGCCGGCGAGGGTGATGGTTGCCGCAGCGGCTTCACCGTCGGCGGCCGCTGCCGGGGGAAAATCTTTGAAAAAACGACGCGCAAATTCACCCCGGCCGGGGCGAAAATCAACGTGGTCCTGTTGCCGCTGGAAGGCGACCCGCAGGCCGCGCCGTACTACTGGCGCTGGGCATCGGCCAGCCGCGGCCTGATGATTGCGCCGGCCGGAAACTGGCCATGAAGCGCCGCGCCCGGGGCGGGGATATTTTCAGTTTGTCGTTTTTGGACGTGGTGTCCTGCGGTTTCGGCGCCGTGGTGCTGCTGTTGCTGATAAGCAAAAGCGGCTTCACCGAGGCGGATGCCAACCGCGACATCAGCGCCCTGCTGGCGCGCACATTTCAGGTGGAGGACGAGATTCAACAACTGTCCGGCCGCCGCGACCAATTAAAAGCGCAACTCGCCGCGCGCCAAGGCGAAAACCAGGCGGCGCGGGCATCGGTGGCCGCGGCCGCGGCGCAACTTGGCAAAAAACAAACAGAAGCGGCCAAGCTGCAAAAAGAATCCAGCGGCCTGCAGAACACCAAGGAAATTTTGCAGCGCGCATCCATCACGCCGGCCACCGCCGAAACCCGCGACGAGGAAGTGGGCGGCATCCCGGTGGACAGCGACTATGTGATTTTCATCGTGGACACCTCCGGCAGCATGCAGGACATCTGGCCGCGGGTGCTGCGCGAGATGGAAAATGTTCTGGACATTCACCCCACGGTCAAGGGCTTCCAAATCATGAACGACAACGGCGCCCATCTCATCCGCTCCTACCGGGGGAAATGGATTCCGGACACGCCGCGGCGGCGGAAAAGCGTGTTGGGCGCCATGCGCAACTGGGGCGGATTGTCCAACAGCAGCCCGGTGGAGGGCCTGGAAGTGGCGCTCAAAACCTAC
>RKSH01000024.1 GCA_007570945.1 Gammaproteobacteria bacterium
GGGTGTTCATGATGGGATACCTCATTGGCGAAGTGAAAGTTGCGCGGAGTGTAGCACAGACGGCGACACCGTCAAGCGCCGCCCCCGGCAACCGCCGGGAACGGGGCCGCTCGGTTCGCTTAAGCCGACTACACGACAACGCGCCGAGGACGGACGGGGATGTCAAGGGGGGCGGCGATTTATAATGCGGCCATGCGCATTCTGCTGATAGAGGACGACGAGCACACCGCCGCCCACACCGCCAAGGGCCTGCGCGAGGCCGGGCACACCGTCACCCGGGTTGCCGACGGCGCCGACGGCGAGGCGCTGGCCTTGGCCGAGGATTTCGATGCGCTGGTGGTGGACCGCATGCTGCCGGGCCTGGACGGACTCGCCATCATCCGCTCGGTGCGCGCGCGGGGGCGGCGGACTCCGGCGCTTATCCTGAGCGCGCTCGGCGCGGTGGACGACCGGGTGCGCGGCCTGCGCGCCGGGGGGGACGACTACCTGGCCAAGCCGTTTTCGTTTGAAGAATTGCTGGCGCGGCTGGAGGCGTTGCAACGGCGCTCGGCCGGCGGTGAGGGCGGCGGCGGCCGGCTCAGCGCCGGGGATTTGCACATGGACGTGCGCGCTCGGCGGGTGACCCGGGGCGGCAAAACCATCGCGCTGCAACCGCGCGAGTTCCGCCTGCTGGAATACATGATGCGCCACCGCGGCCAGGTGGTGACGCGCACCATGCTGCTGGAGAATGTGTGGGACTACCACTTTGACCCGCAGACCAATGTGATTGACGTGCACATCAGCCGCCTGCGCGCCAAGGTGGACCGCGGCTTTGGCGCGCCGTGCCTGCACACCGTGCGCGGCGCCGGGTACATGCTGCGTGCGGATTAAACTTCTGCGCAGTTTCGCCTTTCGCCAGGGCTTGGTTTACCTGGCGCTGTTCGCGCTGTCGGCGCTGGCGCTGCTGGGCTTTATCCACGGCTTCAGCGCCGGCTATCTGTCGCGGCAGACCGACGCCACCATCGCCGCCGAAATCACCGCGCTGGAGGAGCGCTACCAGGCGGCCGGCCTGGCCGGCCTGCGGCGGCAAATCGCGCGGCGCGTGCGGCGGCAGAAACCCACCACCTCGTCGCTG
Source organism: Gammaproteobacteria bacterium (assembly GCA_007570945.1). Classification (GTDB taxonomy): domain Bacteria; phylum Pseudomonadota; class Gammaproteobacteria; order Arenicellales; family Spongiicolonaceae; genus Spongiicolonus. Next base: position 1,115 of record RKSH01000024.1, read on the forward strand.
TATCTTTTGGCCGACCGCAACCACCGTCCGCTCACCGGCAACCTCAGCCGCTGGCCGGCGGCGGCCCGGCGCGAGGAGGCCGGGGCCTGGGTGGACTTCACCATCGGCGGCGCCATTGACGGCGACGATTTTTTCGGTCCGCGCCCGGCGCGCGCCCGGGTGTTTCGCCTGCGTGGCGGCTACCGCCTGTTAGTGGGGCGCGACCTGCACGATTTGCAGCAGGTGCGCGAGGCCATCGCGCGCGCGTTGCTGCTGGGACTCTTAATTACTTTCCTGCTGGCCCTGGGCGGCGCGCTGGTCAGCAGCCGCAGCGCGACGCGGCGCATTGAAACCATTAACCAAGCGGCGCGCGACATCATGCAGGGCGACCTGTCGCGGCGCATCCAAAGCCACGGCAGCGGCGACGACCTGGACCAACTGACCGAAAACCTGAACCGCATGCTGGCGCGCATTGAGCAACTGATGAGCGGCGTCCGCCGCGTGTCGGACAACATCGCCCACGACCTGCGCACTCCGCTGGCGCGCCTGCGCAGCCGCCTTGAATCCATTCGCGCCGGCGAAGGGGACGGCGGCGCGGCGCTGGACGAGGCCTTGGCCGACACCGACCGCCTGCTGGCCACGTTCAATTCGCTGCTGCGCATCGCGCGCATCGAGTCGGCCGCCGGCGCCGCCGACCGCGCCATCGACCTGGCCGCGGTGGTGCGCGATGCGGTGGAGTTGTACCAGCCGCTGGCGGAGGGCAAGGGCCAGTCGGTGGTTGCGCGCATCAACCCGGCGCCGCAAGTGCGCGGCGACCATCACCTGTGGTTTCAGGCCCTCGCCAACCTGCTGGACAACGCGGTCAAGTTCACCCCGCCCGGCGGCCGCATCGGCGTGGAGTTGGCGGCCGGCAACCGCGCTCCGCGAATCACCGTCACCGACTCCGGCCCCGGCATCGCGGAAGGGATGCGGGAAAAAGTGTTTCAGCGTTTCTTCCGCGCTGAGCGGAGCCGCTCCACCGCCGGCAACGGCCTCGGTCTCAGCCTGGTCAAGGCGGTCGCCGACATGCACCGGGTCACCATCACCCTCAGCGACAACCGGCCGGGGCTGCGGGTGACGCTGCAGTTTTAATTCGGCGCGGCGGCTACAGCCGGTCGCGCAAACTGTAATACACCATCCCCGCCACCAAACCCGGCCAGCGCAGCAGGCGGCCGCCGGGGAAAGCCGGGGCCGGCAGGGTGGCGAAGACATCAAACCGTTCCAGCGTTCCGGCGGCGGCCTCGGCGAGGAGTTTGCCGGCCAGGGTGGCGAGGGCGAGGCCCTGGCCGGAAAAACCATGGGCGTAGAAAACATTTTTTTCCAGCCGGCCGAAGTGCGGCAGGCGGGTGACGGTGACGGCGAGGGTGCCGCCCCAGGCGTATTCCAGCGGCACGTCGGCGAGTTGCGGAAAAACCTTGTGCAATGGTTTGCGCACAAAACAGCGGATGTCGCGCGGAAAACGGCGGGTGTAATTTTCGCCGCCGCCGAACAGCAGGCGGTGGTCGGCGGACAGGCGGTAGTAGTCCACCACAAACTTGCTGTCGGCCACCGCCACATCGTCGCGGATTAAACCCCGCGCGCGCCGCCGGCCGAGGGGCGCGGTGGCGGCGATGAAGTTGTTAATCGGCATGATGTGCGCGGCGATGCGCGGCTCCAGCGCGCCGAGGTAACCGTTGCATGCCAAGAGCAGCGCGTCCGCATGCAACTCGCCGGCGGCGGTGCGGACGCGAATGGTTTTGCCGCGACGGTAGTCCACCACCCGGCTTTGTTCGTAAATGCGCGCGCCGTTGGCGGCGGCGGCGCGGGCCAGGCCGAGGGCGTAGTTGAGCGGGTGCAGATGCCCGGCGCCGCGGTCCAACGTGCCGCCGCGGTAAATTGCGGTGCCCAACATGGCGGCGATTTCATCGCGGTCGACGAAACGAATTTTGTCGTAGCCGTATTTGCCTTGCAGATGTTCGGCATTGCGGCGGTACGCCGGCAGGTAACGGCGTTTGAGCGAGGCGTGCAACACGCCGGGTTTCAAGTCGCAACCAATGCGGTGCACCCGGATGCGGCGGCGCACCTCGGCCTTGGCCAACTCGGCCATTTCCCACAGGCGCCGCGCATGCGCCGCGCCGAGCATTGCCTCCAGTTGCGCCTGGTCCTTGCGCAGGCCGCTGCCGAGTTGTCCGCCGTTGCGGCCCGAGGCGCCGAAGCCGATGTTCTCCGCCTCCAGCAGCGCCACCCGGTAGCCGCTTTCCGCCAAATGCAACGCCGCCGACAAACCGGCGTAGCCGCCGCCCACCACCCCCACATCGGCGCGCGCCATCCCGGCCAACGGCGCACAGCGCGGAAAGGAATCGGCGGTGGCGGCGTAGTAGGAATCGAAAAAACTCTGCCGCTGGGCGGTGGGCATTGGCGGATTACAGGTTGAGTCAAGATAGCTTAATTGGTTTTTTCCAGCATAAATTTAGAGGACTTCATACACCTCATCATGCCGATGATTGAACCAAAACTGTACCCTTTCAAATGCAGATAAAAGGTCCGCCGGCTCATGGCGAAACTTCGCCAAACTGCTCTTGGCAAAACCCCAGAAGCCCCCCGATGCCATTGATGTGCGCCTCCCCCGCGGCCCGTGCGCGATCCTTCCAAATGCCGACGATAGCCCATATCCACAAGGCCATCGTAGCCGCCCCAGCCGTCCGAATAATTGCGCTGTCCGACACCACATGTCCGCGAATAACGGTTTGCAGCGTGGCTTTTTTGGCCCCGGCACGATTTCGGCTTGCACTTGGCCGTTGCGCTTGTAGATGCCGAACACCGCGGTTTTGCCGAACGCGCCGCGCCCGCGTTTGCCTTTCATGTGGCGCACGCACGAGCTATGCATATTTTGCACCATTTGAGCCATCATGACTCTCAACGAGTTAAGCAGGGCTTTGCCTCATTTTAAGTTACTATTGCCCAAAATTTTTTTTGTCCGCCGGCATCCGATGAAACCATCCGGATAAAATCGTTCCGCGAGCGCATCGCATCTTCCAGCAACTTCAGATTCAACAACGACACAAACAACGCACACGCGCGCGCTTGGCAGTTGATGGACTTCTTCGGGTTGAATTCGATGTCGGTGAAGCCCGCGTAGCGGCAAATTTTTTCCCGCAAGCCCGCTTGGAGCGACATCATCGCGGAAACATACAGCCAGTCATAAAACGCCGTTTTCGGCTCTGATGGCCACGCCTCGCCGAAATAATCGAATGCGTTCAACTCGCCCGACTCCTTTATCCTCGGGTCGGTTTTGGCGTCTCTCGCGCATTTTTTGTAAATGTCTTTGTACGGCCCGCCGCG
>RKSH01000163.1 GCA_007570945.1 Gammaproteobacteria bacterium
GAGGGCGGCGAAGTAGCCGGTGTGAAATTGCAAATGCGCGCCGAGCAGCGCAAGCAGGGCCAGCGCGGCGGTGTGAAATACGGCCACCAGCAGGCGGTCGCGCGTGCCGAAAAGAATCGCCGTGGACTTGACGCCGATGCGCAGGTCGTCTTCGCGGTCGGCCATGGCATACATGGTGTCGTAGGCCATGACCCAGCAGAAGTTTGCCGCCGCCAACAGCAGCGCGGCCGCCGGCAGCGCGCCGCGCTCGGCGGCAAAAGCCATGGGAATGCCCCACGAAAACGCGACGCCCAGCACCGCCTGCGGCAGGTGGGTGAACCGTTTGCACAGCGGATACACCGCGGCCACCGCCAGCCCGGCGGCGGCCAGCAGCAGGGTCAAGAAATTCAATTGCAGCGCCAGCAAAAACGCGGCCGCGCACAGCGCAACCAGCAGCGCGGCGGCCTCCCTGACCGTGACATCACCGTTGGCCAGCGGCCGGCCGCGGGTGCGCGCAACATGGCGGTCAATGTCACGGTCGGCAATGTCATTTGCAACACAGCCGGCGGCGCGCATGACAAAAACGCCGGCGACAAAAACAAGCAGGTGCCGCGCCCGCGGCGCGCCGTCACCGGCAATCCACAAGGCCCACAACGTGGGCCACAGAAGCAACAGAGAACCCACCGGCCGATGCATCCGCATCAGCCGCGCGTAATGAAAAACCCGGGCAAGAATTTTTTCCATCGCCGTCACACGTCGCCGTAGCGCTCACCGCCGCCGACCCAGCGCGCCATGAGCGCCTGCGCGAGTTGCGGTTGTTCGGCGAGCAGTTGGCGGCCGGCGCGCTCCACCGCCGGCACCAGCGCATGGTCGCGCACCAGGTCGGCAACGCGCATGGCGGCGGCGCCGGCCTGGCGGGTGCCGAGCACTTCGCCGGGGCCGCGCTGGCGCAAGTCTTCCTCGGCGATCTTGAAACCGTCGCCGCTGTTGCGCAGCACGTCGAGTCTGGCGCGCGCCGTGGCGCCCAGGGGCGGGCGGTACAGCAGCACGCATGCGGCCGGCGCGCTTTCACCGCCGCGCCCGACGCGGCCGCGCAACTGGTGCAACTGCGACAGGCCCAAGCGCTCGGCGTTTTCAATAATCATCAGCCCGGCGTTGGGCACGTCCACGCCCACCTCAATCACCGTGGTCGCCACCAGCAACTGCGTCGCGCCTTGGCGGAATTTGTCCATGGCTTTTTCCTTGTCGGCGCCGCCCATGCGGCCGTGCACCAAATCCACCCGCAAGCCCGGCAGCGCCGCGCTGAGCGCTTGCGCGGTTTCTTTGGCCGCCTGCGCCTCCAACTTTTCCGACTCGTCAATCAGCGGACAAACCCAGTACGCCTGCCGGCCCTCGGCGCATGCGGCGCGCACCCGCTCCACCACCTCGCCGCGGCGCCCGGCCGGCATGGCCACCGTCACCACCGGCTTGCGGCCGGGCGGCATCTGGTCGATGCTGGAGACATCCAGGTCGGCGTAAAAAGTCATGGCCAGGGAGCGCGGAATGGGCGTCGCCGTCATGATTAACTGGTGCGGAATGTCGCCGCCCGCGCGCCCCTTGTCGCGCAATGCAAGGCGCTGGCCGACGCCGAAACGATGCTGTTCGTCCATCACCACCAGGCCGAGGCGGGCGAAGGTGACGCTTTGCTGAAACAGCGCGTGGGTGCCAATCACAATTTGCGCCGCGCCGGCGGCAATGCGGGCGAGGGCGGCGGCGCGTTTTTTTGCGCCAAGGCGGCCGCTGAGAAATTCCACCCCCACCGCCAGCGGCGTGAACCATTGTTTAAACCACGCCAAATGCTGCTCGGCCAACAATTCGGTGGGCGCCATCACCGCCGTTTGATAGCCGCCGTCCACCGCCGCGCCGGCGGCGAGGGCGGCGACCACCGTTTTGCCGCAACCGACATCACCTTGAATTAACCGCAGCGCCGGCGTTCGCCGCGCCAGGTCGGCGGCCACTTCCGCCAGCACGCGTTGTTGCGCTTCGGTGAGGGTGAAGTGCAGCGCGTCGCGCAACTTTTTTTGCGTTGCCGTACCGGCGAGTTGCGGCGCCCGGCGCGAGTTGCGGCGGCGGCGCAAGGTTTTAAGGGTGAGGTGGTGCGCCAGCAATTCCTCCAGTGACAACCGCCGCCGCGCCGGGTGGGAACCGTCCAACAGCGCGTCCACGTCGCTGTCGGCGGGCGGCGCGTGAATGCTTTGCAGCGCATCGCGCAGGGCCGGCAGTTGCAAATTTTCGCGCATTGCCCTTGGCAGCAACTCCGGCAGGTCGCCGCCGTGGCGGGCCAGGGCGGCGGTGATGTAGTTGCGCAGGTTGCGCTGGGTGAGGCCCTGGGTCAGCGGGTAGAACGGCGTCAACGTGGGCGGCGCGGCGGCTTCTTCCTCGGTGTCAAAAACACCGTATTCGGGGTGGACCATTTCCAGCCCGCCGCCGCCCTTGCGTACTTCGGCGTAGCAGCCCAGCCACTTGCCGCGCGCAAGTTGCCGCAGTTGCCAGTCGCCGAAATGAAACCAGCGCAGGGTGAGGGCGCCGCTGCCGTCGCTGATGCGCGCCACCAACGTGCGGCGGCGGGCGGTGGTGACGTCGGCCAGTTCAATGCGCCCGGCCACCTGCGCGCTTTCGCCCGCGGCCAAGGCGCCGATGGCGCGCCGCTCGGTGCGGTCCTGGTAGCGGTGCGGCAGGTGAAAGCACAGGTCGTCCACCGTGCGGATGCCAAGGTGCGCCAGCCGCGCCGCCACCGCCGGGCCCACCCGGGGAAGTGTCGATGCCGGGGGGAAAGACGGCGGTTCGGGGGGTGAAGACGGTGGCTCCGGGGCTGGGGACGGTGACTCTGACGGTGAAGACGGTGACGTCGACGGTGGAAACGGTGACGTGGACGGTGCGGGCGGCGGTGTGGTCTCAGGCATCGGTGGACATGACGGCCTCCACCTCCACCGCCGCGCCCTTGGGCAGGGCGGCAACGCCGATGGCGGCGCGCGCCGGGTAGGGTTCGGTGAAGTGCGCGGCCATGACCTCGTTCACCAGCGGGAAGTTGGCCAGGTCGGTGAGGTAGACGGTGAGTTTGACAATGGCATCGGCGCCGCCGCCGGCGGCCTCGGCGACGGCGATGAGGTTGGCGAAAGCGCGCTCGGCGGCGGCGCGAAAGTCGCCGTCCACCGGTTCCATGGTGGCCGGGTCCAGCGGAATCTGGCCGGAGATGAAAATCAAATCCCCGGCGCGCACGGCTTGCGAATAAGTGCCGATGGCGGCCGGGGCGGCGGGGGTGGCAATCACGGTTTTGGGCATGGCGGAGTCCTCGGCGGGGGTGGCGGGTTTGCGGTTAATCATAACCCACGGAGTGGTATCATTCACCGTCACCCCCGCCAACCGGAGATTTGCCATGAAAACACACGCCCGCGTCGTCGTTATCGGCGGCGGCATGATGGGAGTCGGACTGCTGTACCACCTGGCGAAAGAGGGCTGGAGCGATGTGGTGCTGTGCGAGAAAGGCGAGTTGACTTCCGGCTCCACCTGGCACGCCGCCGCGCTCACCCCGCATTTTATCGGCAGTTTAAACATGGCCAAGGTGCACGCCTACGGCATCGGCCTGTACAAAACCCTGGAAGAGGAAAGCGGCCAGGCCACCGGCTGGCACGGTTGCGGCAGTTTGCGGCTGGCGACCAACCGGGAGGAGGTGGACTGGTTCCACCTGGTGCAGGGCGTGGTGCGGCTGGCCGGGGCCGAGTTGCACATTGTGTCGCCGGCCGAGATTCCCGACCTTCACCCGTTGCTGAACACCGCCGACGTGCTGGCCGCCGCATGGACGCCGGGCGACGGCCACTCCGACCCCAACGGCACTTGCAACGCCATGGCCCTGGTCGCCCGCCGCCACGGCGCCGAAATTTACCGCCACACCCGCGTCACCGCGATTGAAAAAAGCGGCGGCGAGTGGCGCGTGCTTACCGACAAGGGGGCGATACACTGTGAACACGTGGTGAACGCCGCCGGCTGTTACGGGCCGCAGGTGGGCGCCATGGTGGGTTTGAAGGTGCCCATCGTGAACATGGTGCACCAGTACGTGATGACCGAAAATGTGGATGAAGTCGCGGCGCTGGCCAGGGAGATTCCGGTGGTGCGCGACCCGCGCGCGTCGTGTTATTCGCGGCAGGAGCAGAAGGGCTTGATTTTCGGGCCCTACGAAACCGAAGGTTCGCGCGCATGTTTTGCGGACGGCGTGGACTGGGGTTTTGACATGGAGTTGCTGGAGCCGGAACTGGAGCGCATCGCGCCGTGGCTTGAGATGGGCATGGAGCGCATTCCGTGCGCGCAAAACGCCGGCATTAAAAAAATCATCAGCGGGCCCATCACCCACACCCCGGACGGCACGTTCCTGCTCGGCCCGGCGGCCGGCCTGCGCAACTTCTGGATGTGCTGCGGCGCCGCCATCGGCATCACCCAGGGCGCCGGCGCTGGCAAATACCTGGCGCAGTGGATGATGCACGGCCAGACCGAAATTAACGTGCGCGAATTTGACCCGCGCCGCTTCGGCGATTATGCGGCCGGCGACTACAACCTGGCCAAGTCGCTGGACGACTACGAGCACATGTACCAGGTGCACTTCCCCGGCGAGTTTCGCGACCCCGGCCGGCCGGTGAAGGTGACGCCGGTGTATGAAAAACTGAAATCCCAGGGCGCGGTTTTTGCCGAGGCTTTTGGCTGGGAGCGGCCGAAGTGGTTCGCCGTCGCCGGTGAGCGCGAGGAAAAATACAGTTTCCGCCGCACCAACTGGTTTGCGCCGGTGGCCGCCGAGTGCATGGCGGTGCGCGAGCGCGCCGGGGTTTGCGACCTCAGCAGTTTCACCAAGCTTGAAGTGTGCGGCGAGGACGCCGAAAGTTTTCTCAACCGCCTGTGCTGCAACCGCATGCCGGCCAGGGACGGCGGCATCATTCTCGGCCACATGCTCACCGAGCGCGGCGGCATTGAGTGCGAGATGACCATCACCCGCATCACCGCCGGCCGCTATTACGTGCTGTCGGCCATCGTCGCGCAAATCCACGACCACGACTGGCTCAGCCAGCACATCCGGGATGGCGAGAGGGTGAGCGTCACCGATGTCACCGACGAAACCGCCATGTTGGCCCTGGCCGGCCCGCGCGCGCGCGACATCCTCGGCAAACTCACCGATGCCGACCTCGGTAACGCCGCTTTCCCATGGCTCAGCGCGCGCCAAATCACCGTCGCCGGCGTGGCGCTGCGCGCGCTGCGCGTTTCCTACGTGGGTGAACTCGGCTGGGAACTGCACCATTCCATGTCGGACATGGAAAGGTTATACGGCGCGCTGATGGATGCCGGGCGCGGGTTTGGCGTGGCCAACTTCGGCGTATACGCGGTGAACGCCATGCGCCTTGAGAAAGCCTACAAGGCATGGGGCGCCGAGTTGACCACCGAGATTGTGCCGGCCGAGGCCGGCATTGAGCGCTTTGTCAAATACGACAAGGATTTCATCGGCAAGGCCGCGGCCCTGGCGCAAAAGAAACGCGGTCTTCGCATGCGCCTCGTCTACCTCACGGTCAGCGACGGCGACAACGACGTGCTGGGCAACGAACCGCTGTTTGAGAAAAGCGGCGATGACATCGTCGGCGTCACCACCAGCGGCGCCTTCGGCCACAGCGTCGGCAGGAGCATCGCATTCGCATATGTGAAGCCGGAGTTGGCCGCCGCCGGCGCCAAACTGGAGATCGCCATGCTCGGCGAGCGGCGCGAGGCCGCCGTCACCGCGCATGCGGTGTACGATCCGGACAATGCAAAATTGCGCGCCTGACCAAGGCCGCCATTTTGCTCAGCGCAACTGCCGGCAGCGCGTCTCCCGCAGCAGCAGCACACAGGCCAGGGCCAGGGCATGGGTGGCCAACAGCGCGCTGAGGGCCTTGGCATAGGCGGCGGCGGTGTAGATGCGCGCGCCGGCCGCGGTGGCGCCGTCCCAGTTTAAGTCCAGCAGCCAGCCAATCACCGGCTGCATCACCGCCCCGGAGCCGACCACGAACATGTTGAACACGCCCATGGCGGTGGCGCTGTGTTGCAGCGGGTTGACCTCGCGCATGGCGGCGAAGCCGACGGTCATGAACGAGCCGCTGAGGCCCAGCAGGAAAAACAAAACCGCCAACGCCGTCGGCGCGCTGACACCGGCGAACAGCGTCACCGAGAAAACCGCCGCGCTGCAAAAGACGCCGGCCAGCAACACCGGCTTGCGGCGGCCAATGCGGTCCGACAGCCAGCCCGAGCCCGGCGCGCCCACCGCCCAGCCCACAAACAACAGCGACGCCACGCCCGCCGCCTGCGCCACCGGGTAGGCGTACACATCACTCAGCCACGGCACCGCCCACAGTCCGGCGAAAGCCAGCATGGTGGCGGTCATGCCGAAGCCGATGCCGGCGCAGGCCCAGGTTTGCGGGTTGGCGGCGACCGTGGCGACGCCGGTGAAAGCGCCCGGCTTGCCCGCCGGCGGTACCGGCGGCGCGGCATTGTGCGGCCGGCGGGGGACGATGTAAAACATCGCCACCGCCATCACCACCGCCGCCGCCGCCATGGCGCCGACCGTGGCGCGCCAGCCCGCCGCCTCCACCAAATGCCGCAGCGGCGCCTGTCCCAGCACGGCGCCGCACATGCCCACCGTCTGCACCGCCCCGGCCAGCATTGCAAAACGCGCCGGCGCAAACCAGTCGTGGGCGATGGTGAGGGTGCCCACAAAAGCGAAAGCCACCGCCGCGCCGATGGCCGCGCGAAACAGCGATGCCGCCGCCACCGATTCGCTCAGCGCAAACCCGGCCGAGCCCAGCGCGCACACCGCCAGCGCGGCGCTCATGAGTTTGCGCGGGCCGAAGCGGTCGTTCAGCATGCCCACCGGAATTTGGATGGCGGCGTAGGCGTAGAAATACCACGCCGACAGCGCCCCCAGGGCCGCCGCGCCCACCGCAAAATCGCGCATCAACTCGCCGGTGAACACGCTCGGCGCGACGCGCTGGATAAAAGCCAGGGCGAAGAACAGCGCGCCGAAAGAAAATGCGGCCAGCGCGCGCGCCGGGGACACCGGCGGCGGGAGCCTCACCCTCCCAGCCCGGCGCGGCGCAGCAGTTCCGCGGCCGGCAGGTAGCCGCCGAGCATGGTGCCGTCGTCCAGGTAAACCGCCGGGGTGCCGCGCACGCCCAGGTCCTGGCCGAGGCGGAACTGGTCGGCCACCGGGTTGTCGCAGGTGCGCGGCGGCGGCGGCCGGCCGGCCTTGGCTTCGGTCATGGCGCGGTTGCGGTCGGCGGCGCACCACACCGACACCGCCTTGGCGTAACTCTCGCCGCCGATGCCGGTACGCGGGAAAGCGAGGTAGCGCACCTGCAAACCGCCGCGGCCGAGGGCGTCCATTTCCTGATGCAGCACGCGGCAGTAGCCGCAGTCAATGTCGGTAAACACGGTGACGTACCGCCGCGCGTTTTTTGGACCGAACACAATCATGTCGCCGGCCGGCACCGCGCCGAGCCGCGCCGCCACCTCCCGGCCGCGGGCGGCGGCCAGCAGACTGGCGCCGCTGCCCTTGTCGAACATCTCGCCGATGATGATTTGCCCGCCGCTGTCGTAAATGTGAAACATGCCGCTGTCGGAGATGAGCAGGTAAACGCCGGGGACGCCGGTGGCGCGCAGGGAGCGCACGGTGAGCGGAAAAATCCCCTCCAGTTTTTCGCGCAACTCAGCGGGAGTGGCGGTTGCACCGGCGGAAGTGTCGGCGCGGGCGGTGAACACGGCGCCGGCGGCGGCGAGAATGCAGACCGCGGCGCGCAGGTGGACGTTCAAGGCCGTGACTCAGTCGCGGAAGTTGATGAACTGCAGCGGGACATCGCTTTTCTGCTCCTTGAGAATGGCGAGCACCGACTGCAAATCGTCGCGCTTCTTGCCGCTGACGCGGATGCGGTCGCCTTGAATGGCGGCCTGCACCTTGAGCTTGGCGGCCTTGATGGCCTTCACCAACTTGCGCGCCAGGTCGCCGTCGATGCCGTGGCGCACGGCGATGTCCTGCTGCGCCTTGCCGCCGGCCTCGCGCACCGCATCGCGCCGCAGGCAGTTCAGGTCCACTTTGCGCCTGGCAAGTTTGTTTTCCAGAATGTCGCGCGCCTGGCCCACCTTGAATTCGTCGTCGGCGAAGACCGTCAGCCTCTCGCGCCGGGCGCCGTCCTGCTCCACGCGCGCGCCGCTGCCCTTGAAATCAAAGCGGTTGCTGATTTCACGGTTGGCCTGGTCAAGGGCGTTGCGCACCTCCTGCCAGTCCACTTCCGACACCACATCAAACGAAGGCATGCGCGCCATTATAAAAGTGTTTTATACTGCGCGCCATGTCCCGCACCGCCGCCACCGCCGACTGGCAGCAACTGGACCGCGCCCACCACCTTCACCCGTTCACCGACCACCGTGAACTCCACGCCCGCGGCGTGCGGGTGATTACCCGCGCCGACGGCATTTACCTGTGGGATTCCGACGGCAACCGCATTTTGGACGCCATGTCCGGCCTGTGGTGCGTCAACATCGGCTACGGCCGCGCCGAGTTGGCCGAGGCGGCGCGCGCGCAGATGCTGGAGTTGCCCTACTACAACAGTTTTTTCCACACCACCCACCCGCCGGCGGTGGAGCTGTCGCGCCTGCTGGCCGAGGTCACGCCGGCCGGGCTCAACTATTTTTTCCCCACCAACTCCGGCTCCGAGGCCAACGACACCGTCATCCGCCTGGTGCGCCACTACTGGGCCGAGCGCGGCCGGCCGGACAAGAACATCATCATCAGCCGCCACAACGCCTACCACGGCAGCAGCATGGGCAGCGCCAGCCTGGGCGGCATGGCGCCCATGCACGCCCAGGGCGGCATGCCCATCCCCGGCATCGTTCACATTCAGCAGCCGTACTGGTTTGCGGAGGGCGGCGACCTGGCGCCGGAGGAGTTCGGCCTCACCGCCGCCCGCGCCCTGGAAACCGCCATCGCCGAGCACGGCGAGGAGCGCATCGCCGCTTTCATCGCCGAGCCCATTCAGGGCGCCGGCGGCGTGGTGATTCCGCCCGCCACCTACTGGCCGGAAGTGAACCGCATCCTCGGTGAGCGCGACATCCTGCTGGTCGCCGACGAGGTGATTTGCGGTTTCGGCCGCACCGGCAAGTGGTTCGGCAGCGACACCTACGCCCTCACCCCCGACCTGATGCCGGTGGCCAAGGGCCTGTCCTCCGGCTACCTGCCCATCGGCGGCGTGATGGTGGCCGACAAAGTGGTGGAAGTAGTCAGCGGCGGCGAGTTTTTTCACGGCTTCACCTACTCCGGCCACCCGGCCGCGTGCGCGGTGGCCAAAGCCAACATTGAAATCCTGTTGCGCGAGAAAATCGTGGACACGGTGGCCGGGGAAACCGCGCCGTATCTGAAAAAACGCTGGAGCGAACTCGCCGACCACCCGCTGGTGGGCGAGGCGCGCTGCCTCGGCTTTCTCGGCGCGCTGGAACTGGTGCGCGACAAACCGTCGCGCCGCCGCTTTGACCCGCCGGGCGCGGCCGGCAAGTTGTGCCGCGACATCTGCGCCGACAACGGCCTCGTCATGCGCACCATCATCACCGACACCATGGTCATCGCCCCGCCGCTCATCATGAGCGCCGCGCAAATCGACGAGATGGCGGACAAGGTGTGGGAATGCCTGGACCTGACCGCCAAAGCGCTCGCCGCCTAAGCCTCACCACCCGCCGGCGGCGGCGAACAAAACCATTGCCGTGACCGCCGCCGCCAGCAGGTCGTCCGCCATGATGCCGGCGCCGCCGTGCATTTTTGCATTCACCACGTTGATTGGCCACGGCTTGCAGATGTCCACCGCGCGAAACAGCACGAAGCCGGCGGCCAACCAGGCCAATCCGGCCGGCGCAAACAGCATGGCGGCGGTGAAGCCGGTGATTTCGTCCCACACGATGGCCGGATGGTCGCGGCGGTTTAGTTTTTTCTCGGCAACCGCGCACAGCGGAACCCCGACCGCCGCCATCACCGCCGCCACCGCGGCGTAAACCTCCCACGGCACGGTTTGCAGCCACAAAACCAGCGGCACCGCCGGCAGGGTGCCGAAAGTCCCCGGCGCGCGCGGTGCAAGACCGCTGCCGCCGCCGAGGGCGAGAAAACAAACCGGGTCGCGCAGCAGTTTTGCGCTCATGAAAAATGCTCGTAGCCGGCGCGCGCAACAGGCAGCACATCGCCGTTTTCGTCCAGCAGGCGGAGGCCGCGGCCCTGGGTGACGGCGCCGATGCGGGTGAGGGGTATCTTCAACTCCGCGGCCAATGCGGCGACATCAGTGCGGCGTTTGGGGTGGGCGGTGAAGCACAGTTCATAATCGTCGCCGCCGGCCAGCGCCGCCGTCCACCCGGTCTCTGCAAGAATTTCCCGGTACGCCGCCGACAGCGGCAACGCCCCGCGCATCACCTCAGCGCCAACGCCGCTGCATCGCAGCACATGCCCCAGGTCGGCGAGCAAACCGTCGGACACATCAATGCATGCGCCGGCCACGCCGGCCAGCGCAAGTCCCAACTCCACCCGCGGCTGAGGCCAATGCAGCGCGCGGCGAAATTCCCCGCCGCGCTCGAGCCCCAGCGCCGCATCGCCGAGCACGCCGCTGACATAAACCTCCTCCCCCGCGCACGCCCCGTCCCGGCGCAACCCGCGCCCGGCGTCCACCAACCCGGCCGCCTGCACCGTCACGCTCAGTGCCCCGCGGCTGAGGTCGCCGCCCACCAATTGCACATTAAACCGCCTTGCCAGCGCATAAAAACCCCCGCAAAACGCCTCCACCCACGCGCGCTCCACCCGCGGCATCGTCAGCGCCAGCGTCACCCACGCCGGCGCCGCGCCCATGGCCGCCAGGTCACTTAGACTCACCGCCAGGCACTTGTGCCCCACCGCATCCGCCGGCGCATCCGCCGCAAAATGCGTCCCCGCCGCCAGTGTGTCGATGGTCAGCGCGACATCTTTCCCCGCCGCCGGCGCCAACAACGCGGCATCATCCCCGACGCCCAGGCGCACGTCGGGGCGGGAGTTTGGGGGAGTGAAGAATTCCCGGATTAGGTTGAATTCGGAGGGCATTGGGAACAACCGCCACAAAAGACAAAAGCACCGCATCCACACGGAGGGGGACGCGGTGCTCTGCCGGGCGCCGGGCTTGTCATACCTTTGGCGGCAACTGCGCGGGCTTTGCCCCCTCCGGCAGCGCGTCGCGGTATTTGGCGAGCAACGCATCTTTGCCTTCGTCCGACAATGTTTCGCCGCACATGTAGCAGATGACCTCCGTGACAAGATTCTTATTCTTTGTCAGGATAGTCTTCTTGTTGCCTTTAAGAAACAAGCCATCCCAAAGCGGTTCATCCTTGCTCCAAGGAATCGCGTTCAGCTTTTTGGCCGCTTGTTTCGGACTGAGTTTGTTGGTTGCCAGGTTTGTCAACCGAACAAACGCCTTCACCAAGCAAGCCTGGGGAACAGGTTTGCCGAGCAGATAGTCGTCCCGGATTTCACAACGCTTTCCGTTGCCGGTCTTGTCTTTGTCCGACAACGCATCCGAGAACAACTCGATATTGTCCAGGAGAAATTTCCATGTCTCGTGAACCTTGCTTCGATACAATTCGGATTTGTCCGTGTCGGGAAGACGAGTACGGTCGATTTTCCCGCCGCCGAAATTGGCGAGAATGATGGCTTCATTGCAGTCCGCCAGCGCGGCCAATGTCGTGAAGTGGCCGTCTCTTTCGCCGAGCGTGTTGTTTTGGTATTTCACCAAATCGGCACCGATGAGATTGACATCGTTGGCAATCTCCCGGGCAAGGACAGCGATGATGTCGTCATCATCGGTGACCAAATTCTGCCCGGTGGTGGTCGCCTTGGCGTAACGGTTCACTTTCGTGAAAATTTTCCTGGCTTTCGCGGGTTTGTAGTCAATCAGGATGACTGCTACATCCTCATTGGCAATATCCGCAGAGGGCGACATGTCGGGAATTGGATTCCCCTTTTCATCCAGCCCTTCGATTGCAAACTTAATGGCTTTCACCCGGTGCTGGCCATCGAGAGGAATCAGGAGTTCCGCGCCAGTGAAAGTCAGAAAGCCCATGTTCCGGGCTTCCGGCTTGTACAAGCGCGGCATTTTATCGCACATGTCCAAAACCGATTCGAAATTGCTCGGGTCGAAATGTTCCGCCGCGACAATAATCGCGCCGAA
>RKSH01000158.1 GCA_007570945.1 Gammaproteobacteria bacterium
GCCGGCGGCGGCATCGGCGATGGCCCCGGCATCGGTGACGGCCCCGGCATTGGCGCGGGTGTCGGCCCCGGTGTCGGTGTTGGTCCCGGTGTAGGCGTTGGCCCCGGCGTAGGCGCGGGGTCGGGCGGTATTCCCGGCACCGACGGCTCCGGCGTTACCACGGCGATGTCATCGGGGTTTGTTGGTGGCGGACCACTGCCGGTTGGCGGAGGAGAACTGCCACCCCCGCCGCCCCCGCCGCCACAACCGGCAACTGTCACCATCACCGCCATCATCACCGCCGGCAACAGGCGGGGGTTGCGGATGGGTTGTGCCGCGCGGGGGAGCATGGTTAACATAATGATACAAAAAATCCGATGCGGAGACAGCATGATGGAAACCAAGGCGGCAGTGGCGACGGCGGCGGGCGAGCCGTTGGTCGTTGAAACAGTGCAACTGGAGGGGCCGCGCGCCGGCGAGGTGATGGTGGAAATCAAAGCCAGCGGCGTGTGCCACACCGACGAGTTCACCCTGAGCGGCGCCGACCCCGAGGGGCTGTTCCCGGCGGTGCTGGGCCACGAGGGCGCCGGGGTGGTGGTGGAAACCGGCGCTGGCGTCACCGGCCTCAAGGCCGGCGACCATGTCATCCCCCTCTACACCCCGGAATGCCGCCAGTGCGAATATTGCACCAGCGGCAAAACCAACCTGTGCCAGGCCATCCGCGAAACCCAGGGGCGCGGCGTGATGCCCGACGGCAGCTCGCGCTTCTCGCGCGGCGGCGAGATGTTGCACCACTACATGGGCACCAGCACCTTCAGCAACTTCACCGTGCTGCCCGAAATCGCCGTGGCCAAAATCCGCGACGACGCGCCGTTTGACAAGGTGTGCTACATCGGCTGCGGCGTCACCACCGGCATCGGCGCGGTGCTCAACACCGCCAAGGTGCGCCCCGGCGACACCGTGGTGGTGTTCGGCCTGGGCGGCATCGGCCTGAATGTCATCCAGGGCGCGCGCCTGGCCGGCGCCGGCATGATTGTGGGCGTGGACACCAACCCGGGGAAGAAAAAGTTGGCCGGGGAATTCGGCATGACCCACTTCGTCAACCCGGCCGAGGCCGGGGGCGAACTGGTGCCGCACCTGGTCCACCTGACCGGCGGCGGCGCCGACTTTTCTTTTGAGTGCATCGGCAACGTCGACACCATGCGCCAGGCCCTGGAATGCTGCCACAAGGGCTGGGGCGAGAGCATCATTATCGGCGTCGCCGGCGCCGGCGAGGAAATCAGCACCCGGCCGTTCCAGTTGGTCACCGGCCGGGTGTGGCGCGGCACCGCTTTCGGCGGCGCCAAGGGGCGCACCGAGGTGCCGAAAATCGTGGACTGGTACATGGAGGGCCGCATCCAAATCGACCCGATGATTACCCACACCATGCCGGTGGAGGACATCAACGAGGCTTTCGCCTTGATGCGGCGCGGCGAGTCGGTGCGCAGCGTGGTGCTGTTCTAAGCCGGGCGGCGGGCGTC
Source organism: Gammaproteobacteria bacterium (assembly GCA_007570945.1). GTDB lineage: Bacteria > Pseudomonadota > Gammaproteobacteria > Arenicellales > Spongiicolonaceae > Spongiicolonus. The sequence goes on from RKSH01000158.1 coordinate 1,500, forward strand.
CTCAGCGCAACAACAGGCGGTGGCCCTTAGCGCGGCGGAAAGGCCCCGGTCTTCACCGAGGTCACGTAGTCATTCACCGCCCCGCGGATGGAGTTGTTGCGCTGCATAAAATTAACCGCAAAAGCCGGGCTGGGGCCGGGGTACAGGCCGAGGGCGTCGTGGAGCACCAAAATCTGGCCGTCGCAGTCGGCGCCGGCGCCGATGCCAATGACCGGGATGGCGAGGGTTTCCGCAACCTGCGCCGCGGCCGGCGGCGGGACGCATTCCAGAACCAGCATCGCCGCCCCGCAATCCTGCAAGCGCCGCGCGTCGCGCAGCAATTTACCGGCGGCGGCCTTGCCCTTGGCCTGGGTTTTGTAGCCGCCGAGGCGGTGAAGGTGCTGCGGGGTGAGGCCCAAGTGGCCGCACACCAAAATGCCGCGCGCGCTTAGAAATTCCACACAGCCGGCCGCCGCCGCGCCCTCCACTTTAACCATGTGCGCGCCGCCGTCGCCGATGAGCCGCCGCGCGTTGCCGAAGGCGCCGCGGTTGTCGGCCTCGTAACTGCCGAAAGGCATGTCGGCGACCAGCAGCGCGCCCGCGTTGCCGCGCGCCACGCAGGCGGTGTGGTAGACCATCTGTTCCATGGTGGCGCCCAGGGTGGAGGCCTTGCCGGCGGCCACCATGTCCACCGAGTCGCCCACTAACAGCACATCCACCCCGGCATCGCTCAGCAGGCGGGCGAGGGAAAAGTCGTAGCAGGTCAGGCAGGCGATTTTCTCGCCGGCCTGCTTCATCTGGCTTAGGGTTTGCACGGTTTTCATCAGGGCATTTTCCCACATGCGCAAAGTTGCCATCATTTCGGCGCGCCGCTGGCCACCGCGCTGAGGAAACTTTCCACGAAAATTTTTTCGCCGCCGAATCCGTCCACGATGGTGTCGCGCCGCTCATGCTCCACGGTGACGCCGCCGCCGCCGGCGTCAATCGCCTGCCGCGTTGCAAGATTTTCGCACTGCAATGCCGCATACCGCGCCGCCGCCTCCAGGGCCGGGAAATCCTTGACGCCGTTTTGGATGTGCACCCGGTATTTTGCCGCGTCCACCGCGGTGATGAGCGCGCTGACCCGGCGGATGATGCCGCCGGCCGCCGCGCCCACCGCGTTGCACACCGCAAAGTGCGGCGGGATTTGGCATTGTGTGTGCAGGCGCGCGGCCACATCGGCGTAGTAGCTTTGCGCCGCCGCGCCGACGCCGATGAGGGTTGCGTTAAGTTTGAGGCGGTGCTCCACCAGCGCGCCGCGGTTTTTGTCCAGCGCTTTTTTGTGCAGGTAATGGGCGCTTTGGTAATCGCTTTCCACGCTGCCGGGCGAGTCGCTGTTGATGGCGGCGGCGCCGATGGCATGGGCCGAGCGGCGCACTAACATGCGGATGATTTTTTCCGCCAATGTTTTTTCACCGCCGCAGCCGCCGCCGTTGTCTGGCGGCAGCCGCCGCAGCAGAATTTTTGCGCCGTTGAGCGCCGCCTGGCGCGGCCAGGCGCGGTGCAGACCGAGAATATGGGCGGCGTCAGTGGGCGTCAGCGCGGCCACCACGGCCAGTTCCCGGCGGCGCAAATTCTCCAGCGCGCGCTCGCTGGAGGCGCTGTCCAGCAGATGGTCCACCGCCAACGGCCCGCCGCCGAGGGCGTCCCACAGCGTCTGCTCGCTGCGCGACAGGCGGCCGGCGGCGCTGCTGCGCAGGCGCAGGGCGAAGCGGCCGTGGTGCTCGCGCGGCGGTTCCTTTAACTGGCGCGCCAACATCGCCGCCGCTTGCGGCCAACGCGCGGCCAACAGGCACAGCGGCACCGCCCGGCGCGGGCCCAGCGCCAAACGTGAACCGTCCACCGCCACCTCGCTGTCGCCGCCAAGGCCCAGGGTATGCACCGCCACCGCCTCCACCAACGTCCGCCAGCCGCCGACGGTGGCCCCGCCATGGTCGAGCACCGGCCGGCCGCCGCGCAGCAGGGCGATGTCGGTGGTGGTGCCGCCGATGTCGGAAACCACCGCGGTGTCGGTGTCACCAGCGGTGGCGCCGGCCAGGCGGCGGGCGCCGAGGATGCTGGCCGCCGGGCCGGAGAGAATGGTTTCCACCGGCCGCCGCAGCGCGGCCTCGGCGGCGATGAGGGAACCGTCGCCCTGCACCACCATCAGCGGGGCGGTGATGCCGGTGGCGCGCAGCATGGCGGCGGCGGCGTCGATGAATTCGCCGAGGAGCGGAATCAGCCGCGCGTTCAGCAGCGCGGTGAGGGCGCGGCGCGGGGCCGACAGGCGCGCGCTGAGTTCGTGCGAGCAGGTGACCGGCCGGCCGCATTGCCTTCCAATCAACTCCCGCGCCCGCAACTCGTGGTCGGCGTTGCGCACCGCAAAATAGCCGGCCACGGCGAAGGCGGCGGCCTCCGGCGCATGGCGGCGGACGGCGCGGGCCAGGGCGGCGGTGTCCAGCGCGGCCTGCTCGTCGCCGGCGGCGTTGTGGCCGCCGTCCACAAAAACCGCTGGTCCGCCGCCGAGGGCAAGGCCCAGGTCGGCGCGCTGCAAAATGCCGGGCGGCTGGCCGATGAGCAGCAGGCAGGCCGGGCTGCCGTGGCCGGCGACGATGGCGTTGGTGGCGAGGGTGGTGGACAGGCTCACCAGTCGCACCCGGGAAACGCTGCCCTCAGGCGCCGCCTGGAAAACCGCGTCCACCGCCTTGGTGATGCCGGTGAGCAGATTGTCGCGGGTGGTGAGGGCCTTGGCGGAGGCGAGGACCTGGGTGGTGGCCCCGGATGCCGAAATGGTGACTCCGGGCCCCGGAATGGTGACTCCGGGCCTCGGAATGGTGACTCCGGGCCTCGGAACGGTGACTCCGGGCCTCGGAACGGTGACTCCGGGCCTCGGAACGGTGACTCCGGGGGCGGTGGCGGCGGGGGCGAGGAG